>JAOACK010000060.1 GCA_026417875.1 Thermodesulfovibrionales bacterium
GTGTTATGCTTGAAGGTACAGGGGTGGCTGAATCTGCAAGTGGTGTAATCACACCCCAGCACTTTCCTTATATGTACAGTATTGAAGTGCAGGGGGAAAAACAGCAGAACCCTCAGGAACGGGCACAATTAGAAGTCCTTTATGCCTACTAAAAAATCAAAAAAGATATTGGTAAGTATAAAGAAAAAAATAAAATTCGACAAAAGAGCTATTATATTTATAATCGGGGTTATACTCTTTTTTTTAATCATTTATCTCTTTCTGAAAGATGAAGAAAAAATCGCCCAGAAAGGACTTTCAGATAAATATCCTGCCGCACAGAAAATAGAAGTGATCCAACCAAAATCCATATATATTCCAACCATAGAGAAGGCATGGCTTGAACTCATAACTTCCGGCGATGGAGATGTTGTAAGGGTTGTCATAGAAAAAAAAGAACCAGATGTTGAGTATAGTTTTCAATGGAAGATAAACGGGAAAATCATTGAAAATTATGACAGAGATAGCATAACTGGTTTCAAGGAAGGAGATACAATAGGGCTGACAATCACATCTATTTTCAAAGATAAGGAGGGTCAACCGAGAGTTTTAAGTCTAACTGTACATTCTACTGTTCCAAAGGTTATGGGCATGACAGAGCCTAAAATCGAAAACGATATCATGGTGTTTAAGATTTTAATGGATGATGCTACAAAAGAAGGACTCATTTTTTCTCTTATCGAAGCCCCAAAAGGAATGGTCATTGATAATAACACAGGCGATGTCAAATGGAATATAAAAGATGTTCCTTCAGGTAGATATGAAGGCAAGGCACTCATTAAAAATAAAAAAGGTGCAGAGGTTTTATATCCTTTCAGTATAAATTTGAGCTAAATTTAGCTACTTTGATAAGAAGTCTTTAAGTTTTATATTTTTTATGTGAATTCACTCTCTCCATATGTTAAAATGTTCCAAATAAAATTAACTTTTTTTTATGAATATTATTCAAATTAAAGTCATTCAGGATTTTATATTGGAGGGTCTTTATAATATTCTCTCCAACGGCTGTGTTTTGAAAGATAATATAGCTCTTACAAGATTCTATAACATTGAAGCAATACTGTATAAAAGTTATATGCTGTTTACAGTAATTTAATGCTGGTAAAAAATGCAAATTCGGGGTTGTCAAGTTCGTTTCACACAAGGCGCTCGATTCTGATGAAAAAGGTTTTGAGGCAGTCCTTGCCGCATCTCAAGATTCAAAGAACGAGCAAATCTTATTTATCTATGATCGTCAGAATGCCCGTGGCTTGAAACTTCCACTAGAATTTGTAAAGAAGGAAAACAAGGTATACAGATGACTATTTTTAAAAAATTAGAGAAAAAATCAGGTGGGGAGGAATATGAGAATCATAAATAATGTAAAGTCCTTGTATACGGCCGTGGGGATTCTATCCCTCACCATTCTTATTGGAGTGTATGTAGATTACAGATATGAAACATTGTATGCCCGACACCACGAAATAGATAAAGTACGGGAACGTATAGTTAGACTCAATCAGGAAATAACAAACATGTTTCTTTTTGCTGTCCTTGAGAAGAATCCACTCCGTACCGCAAGCTACGATACTGTCTACAAAGAATTAGAAGAGACTATAAAGAATTTGGCTCAGCTTGCAAAACAGCTAAATTTCTTCCAGGAAGTTTCATCCTTGAGTGACAGCTTGAATAAACTCCATGCCATAGAAAAGAATGTCATTGATCTAATGAATAAAAACAATTGGGAAAAGGCAAGGGATATTCTGTTTGGCGATGAATATAAATTCGCAAAGAAGACTTATGAACTCGATAGCGAGACAGCAATGGACGCTATAGTGGTCCAGTTGAACTTAATGGCAAAGCGTTTTAGCAAAATCAGGCTGGCTTTTCTAGCTATGCGGATTGGTGCCCTTGTGCTTCTTTTAGGCGTAGGCATCATGTTTTCACGTCGTACAAAATCTGACATGGCTGAACAGATACGCCTACGGAGTGAAATAGAGGCCTATAATATGGAGCTTGAACAACGTGTGAGTGAGAGAACAGAAGAGCTTCGATTATATTCCATTGAAATGGAAGAAAGGGCAAATTTGGAAAAAGCCCTTTCAAATCTGAACATCCGTATTCAGAATGCCAAAAACATTTCAGAGGTATCAAAATATGCCCTTGACACAATCATCGACTTGTTCAAGGCACCCAGAGGAGCCTTATTTGTTCTTGAGACAGCAGGTAGACTCTACAGAAAGGCACATTATGCCCTTCCTACCAATATAGCATTGCCTGAGTCCTTTGGTCTCAATGAAGGCACTATTGGTATGTGTGCACTAAAAGGCGAACCAATAATCACCACACCTACTGATGGGTCATTCTGGATTCAATTCGGTATAGGAACTGTAACTCCTGCCCAGGTCATAACCTATCCCCTCAAATCAAGTGGGGCTTTAGTGGGTGTGGTAGAACTGTGCCTTATTGAACCTATATCAGATAAACAAAGAAAATGGTTGGAAAATGCCTCTGAGTCCATTGCTGCATCTTTAAGAATAGCCATGGAGCAAGAGGAACGTCAGGTTGCTGAAGAACGTATCCACCTAATACTTGAATCTACTGATGAGGGTATCTTTGGTATGGATACAGAAGGATGTATTACCTTTGTTAATCCTGCTGCCTGTACTATGTTAGGTTATGATGCAGAGCATATTATTGGCAAACATTTCCACACTGTTTTCCAACACTCCCATATAGACGGCACCCCATATCCTTATGATACATGTCTTATGAAGACCGCTTTCTTAGGAGAAAAACTCCATGCCATTGATACAGAAGTCTTCTGGAGATATGATGGAACTGCTATACCAGTTGAATACTCGGCAACACCCATTTATAAAGATAATAAGGTCATAGGCTCTGTCGTTAGTTTTCGTGATATTACTAAGCGGAAAAAAGCCGAGGAGGCGTTAAAACAGGCAAAGGAGACCGCTGAAACAGCCACAAAGGCAAAATCTCATTTCCTTGCAAATGTGTCTCACGAGATAAGGACACCTATGAATGCTATAATAGGTATGTCCCACCTCGCACTTAAAACAGACCTTACTCCCAAACAGCGGGATTATATCACCAAAGCCCATTCCGCTGCAGTTTCACTTCTGGGTATTATAAACGATATTCTTGATTTATCCAAGATAGAGGCAGGGAAGTTCAGTGTGGAGAAGATTCCTTTCCACCTTGATGAAGTCCTCAATAATATCAGTACTGTTGTGGGGAGTAAGGCTCACGACAAGGGTCTTGAGGTCCTCTTTGATGTTGCAAGGGATGTACCCATGGGGCTCATCGGTGACCCTCTCAGGATAAATCAAGTTATCACAAACCTCATGGGCAACTCAGTTAAATTTACTGAAAAGGGTCAGATAACTCTGAAGATAGAGAAGGTTGAAGAAAAGGACGATCGGGTAAAAATCAAGTTCTCTATCTCTGACACGGGCATAGGAATGACCTCAGAGCAGGTTGGAAAGCTCTTTCATTCCTTTACCCAGGCTGATAGCTCAACAACAAGGAAATATGGCGGCACTGGATTGGGGCTTATAATCTGTAAGAAACTTGTAGAGAAGATGGATGGCGAGATATGGGTGGAGAGCGAATATGGCAAGGGTTCAACCTTTATCTTTACAGCATGGTTCGGACTGACTAAAGAGAAGGCTAAAAAGAGGATTGTTCCCGAATCTATCCAAGACATGCATGTCCTTATAGTTGACGACAATCCTGCAGCCAGAGAGATACTATCGGAGCTCTTAAGGGGGTTCACCTTAAGGCCCGATATGGTAGGAAGCGGCCCAGAGGCCATTGCCGCTGTAATGAATGAAGTAAAGGGCAATGACCCATACCAGATAGTATTTATGGACTGGCAGATGCCAAGCATGGATGGTATCGAGGCAACGAACCGAATCTTCTCACAAGTCCCTCCAGAGAAAAAGCCTGCTGTTATTATGTTTACAGCCTATGACACAGAAGTCGTTCGTGATCAAGCATATAAGATAGGCATTGATGTCTTCCTTTCTAAACCTGTAAGTCCTTCTTCGCTCTTGGACGCCATTGTGACGCTCTTTGGGAGAGATGAAGAAACGATCCATAAGGAAGCCACCTCTGATTATGACTCCTATTCCCTCAAAGGTATGAAGATTCTTCTTACAGAAGATAATGAGATCAACCAGCAGATTGCTATGGAGCTCATGGAATCAGTAGGTGCCCAGGTAACATTGGCAAATAACGGCAAGGAGTCTATCGACATACTTGAATCCTCTCCTGATGGCACCTTTGATGTAGTCCTTATGGACCTTCAGATGCCTGTCATGGATGGCTACGAGGCAACAAGACGGCTGAGAGCCAACCCACGATTCGATAAGCTCCCCATCATCGCCATGACTGCCCATGCTATGGTGGAGGAACAGGAGAGGACAAAGGCACTCGGGATGCAGGACCATGTCACTAAGCCTATTGACCCAGAAACTCTGTATAAGACACTTATGAGATATTATAAGACAACTGCTGATGTCTCATCTGTTTCAGAGAGGGAAAATCAAAAATCAGAAACAGACCTTCAGTCTCCTACTTTAAAAAGCCAATCTCCAGAATCCACGAGCTATAAGCCTGCCTCTGATACGCTCCCTGTTATCCCTGGTCTCGATACTGCTTCAGGACTTAAGCGAACTGCAAATAATATAAAGCTTTATAGAAAAATACTTATACAGTTTGTAGAGAGTCAGAAGGACGCTGTTTCAACAATACGGACTCTGCTTGCTCTCGGTCAGAGACATGATGCGGAGCGGACTGCACATACGATAAAGGGGGTCTCTGGAAATATTGGTGCATCAGAGGTTCAGGAAAAGGCAGCAGATGTCGAGGCTGCTATAAGAAACAATGAATCGGAAGATATGCTGAAACCAAAACTCGATTCCCTCGATGAAGTTCTTTCTGTGATGGTCAGCTCATTATCCACTGCTCTGGGGATTCAAGCAGAAATCTCTACCCCCTCTATATCAGGAGATCCAATCAAGGGAAGGGCAATTCTTGAAAAGCTGATTAATCTCCTTGGGAACTCCGACTCTGAAGCAGGTGAACTCTTTGAAACAAACCGAGATGACCTCTCAGCAGTACTTCCTGCCTCTGACCTTGATGCCATAGGTAAAGCAATAGAGGTGTTTGATTTTGAAAAGGCGGAGAATATATGTAGACAGGCTTATAATAATGTATAGGGTAAAGGAGATATGAATTTCAACCTTCACCAAAGGCAAGAGGGATATGTTTTCTGGCTCCGCGTGGAGAAGGGCAAAGAAAGCTCTTGAGATTGTGTCAGAGAGGATATGCAAAGGGGTGCTGAGAAAATAATTGACATGATAAAAAAAGGAGGCAGAAAATAAATAGGTTTTTAAGATGCAAAAGGAGGTTACTATGTCACTGGTAAGTAAAACTCCTTTGAAGGGTTTCCGAATATTGGTTAATGGGCTCAGCACAATTTTATTCCTTTTGTTTGTCTTAACCCCTAACACTGTTTTATGCCAGGACAAGAAGATAATCCGAATTGGTGTTGTCAAATTTGTTTCCCATGAGGCACTTGACTCGGACGAGAAAGGTTTTGAGGCAGCTCTTGTTGGATCCGGATTTAAGGAAGGAGTAAATGTTATCTATGATCGTCAGAATGCCCAGGGTGATATGAAAAAGGCCGAAGAAATAACCCAGAGATTTGTAAATCAGAAGGTAGACATGATTCATAGTATTGCTACCCCTAATACCCAGGCTGTAGTAAAAGCAACAAAAAATATTCCAATAGTCTTCTCATCCGTCACAGACCCAGTGGCAGCTGGTATTGTGCCAAAAGACAGCGCTCCTGGGAAAAAAAACAGGCACAAATGTGACAGGGGTGAGCGACCAGTGGCCAGTGCAATTACAGATGGAAACCTATGCCAAACTAGTCCCAAAGGCAAAGAAATGGGGTACCATTTATAATCCTGCTGAGGTGAATTCTGTAGTACATGTGAAGGTGATGAGAGAGGTGGCAAAGAAGCTGGGGATAGAACTGATTGAGACTACTATAAGCAGTACCAAAGAGGTACCTCAGGCTGCCAATTCTCTTGTTAGTAAGGTGCACATCATCGTTATTACCACTGATAACACTACCGTTGCAGGCCTGGAAGAGATAGTGAAAATATGCAATGAGAAAAAGATACCCCTTTTCGCTGGTGACTTAGAGAGTGTCAAACGAGGGGCAATTGCTGCATACGGTCTGGACTACTATCTGGTTGGCTATGCAGCTGGCAAGAAGGCAGTTCAGATTCTAAAGGGTATGAAGCCAGGTGATGTCCCTTGGGGGCCTGTTGAAAGGTTTGCCCTTGCTGTAAATGAGAATGCAGCAAAAGCCCAGGGCATAAAACTACCTTCTGAATTCCTGAAAAAGGCAAATAAGGTGTATAAATACTATTTTTGAATAGTGTAGGGAAAAAGTGTAAAGCTTTGTATCCAATTGTGGAGATTATGTGCCTCTTGTTCATTTAGGTTGAATCTAAAAAGGAATATATGATGGGAAAAAAGAGATAAAAATTATTGAAAAATTAATATTAATTACTATTGATTGCTATTGGCATATAACTTACAATAAATTGAAATCAGTCTAATGGATATAGCATGAGCAATTATTATGAATTCCACAAGATGATGACTATCCTAATTGTTGATGATGCCGCTAAGAGTATGTCAATGTTAAGTTCATTACTAAAGGGTAGAAAAACAAGATAAAATGCCAAAAAAAAGACAAGGAGTACTAACTTAAAGAATTCATTGATTTTTCAGGAGTAATATATATGGCAGATGTATTAAGCTTTGAACAAAAACCGATTGTCCTTGTTGTGGATGATACCCCAGCGAATCTTGCCCTGGTGAGTAGCCTATTAAAGGACGTTTATACAGTTAAGGTTGCAAATAAGGGTTCCCGAGCCCTCCAAGTTGCAGCCGCAAAACCAATGCCTGATTTAATCCTCCTTGACATAATGATGCCAGAGATGGATGGCTACGAGGTCATCCAGAAACTCAAAGAAAACCCAGAGACAGCAGATATCCCTGTAATTTTTCTTACTGCAAAGGCTGAAGTGGAAGATGAACAAAAAGGCTTTGAGCTTGGGGCAGTAGATTACATTACTAAGCCTATTAGCCCTCCTATAGTCCTTGCTCGCGTTAAGACACACCTTACCCTAAAGACTGCCAGAGATTTCCTCAAGGATAAGAATGAATATCTCGAAATAGAGATAAAAAGGCGGATAAAGGAATTGACCACTGCCCAGGACATGACTATTATGGCTATGGCATCTCTTGCAGAGACGCGTGATAGCGACACTGGGAATCACATTCGAAGGATACAGAGCTATGTAAAACTACTGGCTAAAAAACTTCAGAAATATCCACGTTTTGGTTATTTTCTTACTGATGAGAATATTGAACTGTTATACAAATCAGCACCCTTGCACGATATAGGTAAGGTAGGGATACCAGATAGGATTTTACTCAAGCCTGACCGCCTTACACCAGAAGAATTTGAAATCATGAAGAGCCACACACTTTTAGGCAAACATGCAATAGAAGAAGCAGAAAAGCTCTGTGATGAAAAGAATACATTTTTAAGCCTTGCTGGTGAGATATGTTTATATCATCATGAAAAATGGGATTGTAGCGGTTATCCTCTAGGGATAGGTGGTGATGAAATCCCTATATCTGCGAGATTGATGGCAATAGCAGATGTCTATGATGCCCTTATTTGTCGACGTGTCTATAAAGACCCTTTACCTCACGAAGAAGCTGTTAAGATCATTAAAGAAGGCTGGGGTATTCACTTTGACCCTGATGTGACTGATGCCTTTGTTGAAAATGCTGATGAATTTCTGGAAATTGCAGAACATTTTAAGGATACAGATAAGGATATTGAGGAGAAAATTGCATTTCTGAAAATGGTTAATTTGGATGAGAAATCGTGTAACTCATAAATGTAGTTATGTATATTATAAAATAATTTTTCTAATAATTTTATAAAGTTAAATTTATGCGTTTATCTAAATTTATCTCAGATTATGGTATTGCATCAAGGAGAAAGTCTGAAGAAATAATAAAGGCTGGCAGGATAAAAGTCAATAATGAGACAATATTAGACCCATCATTTGATATAGATTGTAATAAAGATGTCATAATGCTCGATGATGTCAGGATAAAAGATAATAAGAAGACAATCTATATCGCATTGTATAAACCTGTTAAATACATATCTGATTTAAAAGACGATAGAGGAAGAAAGATTGCCAGGGAACTTATTGATATTGAAGGAAAACTTTTTCCTGTCGGTAGGCTTGATTACAATTCAGAAGGGTTGATCCTTTTTACTAATGACGGTGAATTTGCAAATATTATAATGCATCCCAAGCATGAGATAGAAAAGGAATACTATGTAAAAGTGAAAGGTAGACTCGAAAGAGAAGACATCCTCCGATTGAGAAAAGGGGTTTTAATTGATAATTCACTTTGTAAGGTAGAAAGAATAGAATTTTTAAAACCATCAATCAAAAACAACTGGTATGTTTTTATTATTAAAGAAGGAAAAAATAGGATGATAAGAAATATGTGCTTAAAAGTCCATCATCCAGTTTTAAAACTAGTGAGGGTCCGTATAGGAAATATAAGGCTAGGTGGGCTTGAACCTGGTCAATACAGGTTATTAACAGAGAAGGAGGTCTCCCAGATTAAGTTAAAAAGACAATAAGATAAAAGTTAACATAATATTCCTTATCAGAACAAATAGATTTTTTTAAAGGGGGCTAAGTTAAGCCCCCTTTTTTATTTTAAAGCTAATCCAAGTACAAACTTTATAAACCTGCAAACCACTCAAAATAAAAAATTATGGATTTTATCACTTATCAAATTTTTCTTTTACACATTCCATAGATTCGTCTATTGCTTTAACAGTTAAATCTAAATCTTCCTCTGTGTGTCTGTATGAGATATAGGCATGATGATGTGGCGTAAAGAAGAAACCCTTTCTTATCATCTGGGTGTAAAATTCAGTCCTTTTTGCCCGCTTTGTTTCAGCATCACCTCTTTCAAAGGTTATAAAAAACATAGGCGCAACACCTGAAAGTTCAGCGCCTGTGTCATATTTATCCAATACCTTCTGAATCTTATTCAGGAATCTTTCACCTTTTTCCCATATATTCTCAATAACCTTATCTCGTTCGAGTATTTCAATGGTCTTTAATGCTGCAATATACCCATCACTGTTTGGGAAAAAAGTTGATGATATAAATAGCTTAGAAGCAGCAGCCATCATTACATCGTGCTTGCCTGTGACAACACTTATGGCATATCCATTTGCCATACCTTTCCCAAGGACAGTGAGATCAGGTTTAACACCGTATAGCTCTTGAGCACCACCCATCCTTAATCTAAAGCATGTCCTCACCTCATCGAATATCAGAACAGCCCCATATTTATCAGCCAATGCCCTTACACCTTCCAGGAAACCTGGTTTTGGGGTCTGCATCTTCTGATGGAGATGATGTCCGAAAGGTGTCATTATGATCGCTGCTGTTTCATTCCCATGAACTGCCATTAGTTTTTCAAGAGAATCTAAATCATTATAGTGAAATTCAAATACATCCTCATAATATTTCTGAGGGATGCCGCCTTTCATCTCAACACACCAGTCATGCCATCCATGATACCCGCAGCGCATTATCTTTATTTTGTTTGTATAAGCCCTTGCAATTCTTATACTTGCAGTTGTTGCATCAGAACCTGTCTTAAGAAATATACTCAACTCTGCAGAAGGTATGAGTTTATTTAATTTTTTTGCCAGTTCATTCTGATAGGGTTGGGTTAGAGAGAAACAGAAGCCTTTTTCCTTTATTTGTTTTATAACTGCGTCATCAACCTCTTCTTCCCTATATCCAAGTATAATGGGTCCATAACCGCATAGGAAATCGATATATTCATTTCCGTCAACATCAATTAATCTGCATCCTTTGCCATATTCAAGAAATATTGGATATTCACCCATTATAAAATCAGTTGGTTTTCTTGCACCAAGCACCCCGCCTGGAACAAGAGTCTTTGCTTCCTCATAAAGGGCAAGGCTCTTTGTTATGTTTAATCGCTGTCCTTCTTTCATATCAATTCCTCCTAAATTTTTAGTTTAAAATCCATTTATTCGACTTTTAACATAGACCTCACAGTCTCTGTTTGATGTATCCTTGCCCCTCTTTTTATCAACTCTGCAAGGAATTTTTCAGGGTCTATGCAGCCTTCAGGGGCAACCACGCCTTTTTCTTTTATTTCACCCGCACTGAACATCAAGGCTGCAATAGAAGCAGGTAACCCAGTCCCTGGGGCCATTCTTCCCACTATGTCTGCTGTATATGTTACCTGATTACCTCCTCTCGTGCCTTTTACAATAACCTTTAATCCTGATGCCTGTGGGCCATTGTCTCTACCTCTTGGTATTGAATCCCAGAGCTTAAGTGTAAGATCATATGGGACTATCTTCTGTCCTTTTACTTCAATAGGTTCTTTACTCAAGAAACCTGTATCCCTCTGTTCTTTAATGAGGCGGTCTACCCATAGAGGGATGAGTGCCCCTTTTATGACAACCTTTTTTACCCCTTTTATGTAACGAGGAATAGTTAAGGGTTGAGGGTGCCCAACATAACTTATAAGGCACTCTCCAAGGGGTTCAAGGAACCTCTCTAATTCTTCGCCGCTTCCACCATCTACATATTCAATCTTTTCGTCTATATATTGGGGTATCTTACCAAGGACCATGTGAAGGCTGTGGTCCCATGCTGCCCCTGCAAGCTCTGCTATGCTAACAACCCAGTATAGGTAGATTTCATCAACAGTGTCTAATTTATTGGCATACCATTTGACCAGCACATTATCTGTCTCTTATACACAT
>JAOACK010000061.1 GCA_026417875.1 Thermodesulfovibrionales bacterium
TAAGAGACAGACCAAGAACAGCGTAAAAGAAAACTATTCCCATACCGATAAGGACTCCGGTATTTATATCAACCTCAAGAAACCTTGAGAATACAACTCCCACACCCCTCATCTGTCCAGCAACATATACAAAGGATATGAATATGGCACAGAGCACTGCAACCATACGGGCGAACTGGGAATAGTATCTTTCTCCCACAAACATGGGAACAGTGTATTTTCCGTATTTCCTTAAGTAGGGCGCCAGAAGCATTGCAAGCAGTACATATCCACCGGTCCATCCCATGAGATACATTGAGCCATCTCTTCCGAGAAAAGCTATCATTCCGGCCATTGAGATAAAGGAAGCAGCCGACATCCAGTCTGCACCTGTAGCCATTCCATTAAGCACAGGGTGTACCTGTTTTGCTGCCACATAGAATTCCCCTGTTGTCTTTGCCTTTGACCATATAGCAATGGCTATATATAGAGCAAAGGATGCTCCAACTATTATCCACGTCCAGGCTAATATACCCATCTCCTTTTCCTCCCTTTATATTTTATTTTTCGTGAACATCATATTTTCTGTCGAGCTCATTCATGAGCTTTACGTAAACTGCAATCAGAATCACAAAGGTTATAACAGATCCCTGCTGGGCAAACCAGAATCCTAGAGGAAAGCCAAATATCTTGATTTTATCAAGTTCATTTGCAAAGATTATCCCGAAAAGATAGGAGACAGTAAACCATATTGAAAGAAGTATTATTATGTATGTTAGATTCTGTCTCCAGTATGCCTTGAGTCTCTCTTTTCTTTCTTCTGACATCTTTACCTCCTTAAGATTATTTTTTAATTTTTAGATATAGACATTGAAGGGGGATTGAAATTAAAATGTCATTTCATCTCTCACCTCCTATCCTCAGCAGATCCCCCAGGCTCACGATTCCCTCCGATTTTAAAAAATGGATATACCTCTGAAATATCTGAGCTGTTATGAAAGCATCATAAAGTGCATTATGGAATTCAACTATATTTATATCAAGCTCTCTTGCCAGATCAAATAGGGTTTTCCCTTCTGATTTGCCTTCGTAAAAGGCATCGGCCTTTATTTTCCTTCGAGTGAGCCACTTATAAATCCTGATTGTATCCAGAACGGGGTTCTTAATTACTTTATTAAAAAGCCTTTTTAATTCTTTGTTTATGAAACTGACATCTATTGATACAAAATGTCCTACGATTATTCTGTTACCGCAGTAATGCAAAAACTCAGGAAGTATTTTCTCTATCTCAGGACAGAGGGATGATTCAGAGGGAGTTATACCGTGTATTAGAATGCTTTCTTTGTGGCAGAGGTCTGTATTGATAATTCTGTAAAAAAAATCTCCGAGTCTTATCCTGTCTCCATCCATCTTTACGGCACCGATGGAGACAATTGAATCCTTCTGGGGGTTAAGGCCGGTGAGTTCAAGATCAATCACAACATAACTGGCTTTATCAATGGGTATACTCATATCAATATAGTTAAATTTCCTGCTCAGGGCTACTTCTTTTCTTAATCTTTGTATAAATCTCAACATCTTACATTATCCTTCCAAGCATGTATCTCTGCTCTATAAAATCCTGGATATCTGATATTAGCCTGCAAACATCCTTCAGGGTCTTTTTTTCAAGATTGCTGAGTGTATTAGGGTTTATATAGTTGTCTGGCTTTTGACCTGATTCTAACTGCTGTAATTGATGTTCTATTCTTAAAAGCATTAAGAATTCAAAGGCGTGCTCTAATTCATCTCCATATTGTTTTACTGTATCATGAATTTCCTTCAATTTTTTAATTCTTTCAAGTGTTGATGTTTCGGGGATTCTTTTTTCCAGGCTGAAGAGTCTCACTATATTGAGCAAGGGTGCTATGCATTTAAACTTAAGGTTTAATTCATTTTTATGCTCTCCACTTTTCTCCACAATAAAGGTCTTGAAAAATCCTATAGGAGGTTTAACATTTACAGTAAGGCGAGCCATATGCACCAGGAATATGTCCTGATTTCTGAGAGTCTCAAGTAAATGTTCCCTCAGCTTTTCTCCAAGTGTAAGTTCTCCATGAACAGGTCTGAAATCAAAGAGGATTACAGAGGAAAGTATTGCCTGGGCTGTAGGAGTGGTGATCCAGTCGGAAAAATATTTTTTCCACACACTGATCGGCTGTCTCCATTTCGGATTATTAGCCATATAATTTCCGGGGCAGAGGGGAAAGCCACACTCAACAAGTGAGGAAATAACATATTCAGAAAAGGTATTAAAATACTCCTTTGCCTCTTTTGCCTCTTTTTCATCTGAAGGATCAGCATATATTATGGCATTGTCCTGGTCTGTTTTGAAGGTCTGTTCCTTTCTACCCTCACTTCCATAGGCAATCCAGCAGTAGGGAAGAGGAGGCTTGCCGAATCGCTTTTCTGAAAGCTCAAGAACCCTCTTTACAAGGCTGTCGTTTATTTCAGAGGTTATTTTTGTTATGTTGCTTGCCCGTGCACCTTCTTTAAGTAACAGGCCTACCAGTCTTGGTATTTTCTTTGATAGAGATGCGAGACCTTCAATGGTCTGCTGACTCTGTATTTCCTGAGCCAGTGCCAGAGGTGATGTGCCCTGCAGCAAGAGGAGGTCGTGATTTGTAAGTATTCCATTAAGCTCACCATTTTTTATTACAAGCAGATGATGAATCCTGTGCCTTATCATCTTCAGTATTGCTTCATAGCAGTAATCATTTGCATCCACCCTTATGAGGGGAAGGCTCATTATATTCGATATGGGTTCGTTCACATCCCTCGCCCTGGCAACAACCTTTTCTCTGAGATCTCTATCAGTCACAATACCAACAGGTAAATTTTTTTCATCCACAATAACCACCGAACTTATTTTGTTTTTTGCCATAATTTCTGCAGCTTCTCTTATCGTTATATTCTGATTAACGGTAATAACATTTTTTGAGGCAATATCCTCTATCCTGGTTGTGAAAAGGGCTCTATCAGGTGGTGTGAGAGAAAGACTCTTTTTCTGTATTTCTTTGAGTGTTTTGTCAAGATATCTTGAAAGGTGTGATTTTAAAAAATATTCTGTAAAAATTGCATTCCTGTCAAGTAATTGAAGAACCTTCTCCTTTGGCAATAGATAACAGATAGTATCCTCTGTAGCAATTACATTGGTCTTCTGTCCTTCATTTGACACAATTGACCACAGGCCGAAGTTATCACCCTCGCCACGATAATCAACTGTTATCTCTTCTCCTGATGGGCCTGTAATAAAGACCTTAACAGCACCCTTTTTTATTATCCTGAGACCCTCTGTGTTCAGACTTCCCTGTTTGAGTATGAGAGTACCTTTAGGATAGAATTCAAGGCTAAGATGGAGAGCAATTCCTTTCAGTTCCTCTTCCTGGAGGAACTGAAAGGGTGGTACATCCTTTAGAAATTTAATAATTTCTTCAATAAGCATAGTGAGTTTATAAAAATAAGCAAAATATGTGCCAGTTTTAAAAAATATATAACATATTGAAAAGACCATAAATTTTTTTGTTAATTCAGGTTTTGCTGTTACTAAAGGTAATTGTAAAAGGGATGGTAATTTTTACTTTTTGTAACAATTAACTTTTCGAACTATTTTCTCTGAATTCCCCAGCGCTTTCTTTTTTCCCAGAGAGATTTCCTTGTTATTCCAAGCATATCTGCAAGCTGTTGCTCTGTGTATTCATTCTGGTATTTCATTATAAATGCCTTTGTGTAATCCTCTATAGAGAGCTTATCTGTGAGTGCCTGTTCAGTAAAAGATTTTTCTTTTTTATGTAGAAGGTTCTCTGGTAGATGTTCCTTTTTTATAACACCGTTGTCCGATACCAGTACTGCCCTTTCTATTATATTCTGAAGTTCTCTTATATTACCAGGCCAGTTATAGGCTTTCAGGATTTCAATAACATCTCTATCAATCTTTACCAGATTCTTTCCATGCTCTCTTGAGTATTTTTCTACAAAATAATTAAGAAGGAGCTCTATGTCATTGCCCCTTTCTCTTAAAGGAGGAAGCTGGATGGTGATAACATTTATTCTGTAATAAAGGTCTTCCCTGAACCTTCCTTCCTTTACAAGCTGTAAGAGATCTCTGTTTGTTGCCGATATAAACCTTATATCTACCTTTACAGATTGATTGCTACCAATAGGTCTTATCTCCTGATCTTCAAGAACTCTCAGAAGCTTTGCCTGAAGTCCGGGGCTCAATTCTCCTATCTCATCAAGAAATACTGTGCCACCATTTGCCTCTTCAAAAAGGCCCCTCTTTGAACTCACGGCACCTGTAAATGCTCCTCTTACATGACCGAAGAATTCTGATTCAAGGAGGTTCTCGGGTATTGCACTACAGTTTATAGGAATGAAGGGCCTTTCTGCCCTGCTGCTGCTGAAATGTATTGCCCTTGCTATGAGTTCCTTACCTGTTCCTGTCTCTCCAAGGAGTAGCACATTGCTTTTTGCCTTTGCAATCTTTTTGACTTCTTCTATAATCTTTTTGATTGCCGGACTCTCTCCAATTATGTGGCTGAAGTCATAATGTTTCTCTATCTCCCGCCTGAGAAGAATATTTTCTCGCTGGAGAGCCTTCTGTCTCAGGGCATTTCTGACGATCTGTTTTATCTCCTCATGGATTATGGGTTTTATTACATAATCATAAGCACCTGCCCTGAGGGCCTCAACAGCGGTTTCAAGAGAGGCATAGGCTGTGATGATAATAACAATCTGGGCAGGCTCTTTTTCTTTTACTTTTTTTAAGAGCTCAATTCCATTAATGCCGGGAAGTATTATATCCGTGATAATCAGGTCATAAGAATTCTTTTCTATCATCTCGAGACCTGACTCTGCATCGGGAGCAAGGTCCACAGAATAACCTTCCTTTGTGAGAACCCTTTTAAGGGATGCTGCCAGAGTCTCTTCGTCTTCTATTATGAGGAGTCTTTCGTTCATAACTATTATTATAAAATAATAATCTGGTATCCTTAAACTGAATGTAACGGTAGCCTTATAAGGAAGGTGGTACCCTTGCCCTTTTTGCTCCTTACTGAGATGGAACCATTATGGTCCTTTATTATTCCGTAGCATATACTCAGACCAAGTCCTGTGCCCTTACCCGAGGGTTTTGTTGTGAAGAACGGATCAAATACTCTGTCGATGATTGAATCATCGATGCCGGTTCCACTGTCACTGAAGGATATCTCTACATAAGGTCCCTTTTTCTTTATGGATATATTAATTGTGCCACCATCTGGCATCGCATCCATTGAATTTAGAAAGAGATTCAGGAAGACCTGCTGTATCTGGTCAGGATTAAGAAAGAGGTCAGGCACCTGCTCTGTATCTATATTAAGCTTAATATTCTTAAATCTTTTATCATATTTTACAAGATTCACTGTCCTCTGGAGTATTTCCTCAAGACTGGAGATTTTCTTTTCTGAACTTGATATTCTTGCAAAATCGCTGAGGCTTCTTACAATCTTTGCGATTCTCTCAATGTGGCTTTTTATTGTTATCAGGGCTTCTTCTATAAATTTTTCATCTGGTTTATCTGTAAGAAGTTCCTGTACTAAGGACGAGATGGAGGCAAGGGGATTCCCTATCTCATGGGATATACCTGCAGTGAGTTTGCCTATACTTGCAAGCTTTGATGTCTGAAGGAGCTGCTCTTCCATTCTCTTTTTTTCTGTTATATCTTCAAATATTATTACATGACCGCCTGAAGGGTCTTTAAAGGGACTTATATTTATTCTGAATGTCTGGTGTAAGGGACTTTCAATGACCTTTTCTGCTGCCATGGATTTATTGAACTCCTCAATCTTCAGCCAGGGAATGAGTTCAGTCAAAGAGGTGTTTATAGCTCTTTTTCTGGGGATACCAGTGAGCGACTCCATCTCTCTGTTCCAGTATTTAACATTGAGGGAACTGTCAATAGTTATAATTCCCACGGGTGCACTTTCTATAATATTTTCACTGAATTCCTTGAGATAGGAGAGTTCCTTAAGTGCCTCGGTAAGTTCCTGTTTTGATAATCTCAGACTTTCCGTAATATTTTTTATTGATTCTGAGAGCTCGGCTCTTTCCTTTTCTGTAAGTATATGTTTATTTTCAAATATTATTGATGCTATAGAAGGCCCTATAGCACCTGAAAGTACCCTTTCCGCATGATTTCTCAATTCCAGGAGTTCCCTCTCATTTAGCTCTTCTTTATTTTTCTTTTTTTCAAGAAGGAATTCCTCAATCGCCCTTTCTGCTCCTTCTTTTCCAAGGTATCTTGAAAGAATATTTTCTATGGATTCAACAGAATAAGGTCCTCCATAGCCGAGTTCACCGGGCTTTTCATAGGACTCAACAAATACAAGTGCCTGTAACTCCTCATCCCTTGATTGTCTGGTGAATACCGAGACACCTGTAAATAATAGGAGATTAATAAGCATACTCCAGAGCAGGGAATGTCCCCATTTGCCCAATCCTTCTATTCCAAATAGTGCATGTGGATTGAAGATAGCAGAATGTATGAGTTTTCCAATTAATCCATCAGGCATTATGAGGCCTGCCCTTAGCAGTGCCGGTATAATGAGGGTATAAAACCAGATAATAAATCCACCCGTGATACCTGCAATTGCACCAATCTTTGTTGCCCTTTTCCAGTAAAGTCCAAGAAAGAAGGCTGGTGCAAAGAGTGTAACTGCTTCAAAGGACTTAAGGCCTATGTCTACGAGGCTATAAAATTCACCGATGGATATGGCAAAGAGATAGCCGAGAAATACAATTATCATTATCACGATCCTTTTAATATTAAGCACCATCCGTGCAAAGCCTTCTGCTTCATGGAATCTTATCACTGCAGGCATTACAAGACTGTTCATAACCATGGTACTCAGGGCAAGGGCTTCAACTATGACCATACCTGTTGCTGCAGAAAAGCCTCCGAGAAAGACAAAGAGGGAAAGGTACTTATTACCCTGTTCAAGAGGGATGGACAGGACAAAATAGTCTGCTCCGATAGGATCTCCTCCAAGAAGAAGGCCACCCAGGGCTGTGGGTATGAC
Organism: Thermodesulfovibrionales bacterium; assembly: GCA_026417875.1. Lineage (NCBI taxonomy): Bacteria > Pseudomonadati > Nitrospirota > Thermodesulfovibrionia > Thermodesulfovibrionales > Thermodesulfovibrionales bacterium. The sequence goes on from JAOACK010000061.1 coordinate 7,077, forward strand.
AAATATATTTATCAGAAATAAATATAAGGGAAAAAGCCAGGAGGCTGTCTTTACATGGGATTCACTGTAGTTTTCAACAACAGCCATCTGGAACTGTCTTGGAAGCAGCATTATTGCCATCATTGAAAGAAATGTCAGGGCAAACCATTCAGAATAATCGGTATCAGTCCGGCCGAGATAGAGTAGGACAGCATGTTCGGTCTCTTCAATTTTTCTTAATATGTCTCCAATACCATCAAAGAGTCCATAGGTTACAAAGAGTCCAACAAAGATAAAGGCTATGAGTTTTATCATTGATTCAAAGGCAATAGCAAAGACAAGGCCACCATGCCTTTCAGAGGAATCCAGTCTTCTTGCACCAAATATAATGGCAAAGACACCCAGCATTCCTGTGAATATCAAACCGGCAAAGGTACTTGCCTTTGTCTCGCCAGAGATTATACTGAAGGTGCTTATGATAGCCTTTATCTGTAGTCCAATATAGGGTGTTATACCCACAACTGCTACTACAGTAACAAGACCTGACAGAAAGAGGGATTTTCCGTATCTGGAACTTATGAAGTCAGATATAGTTGTTATCCTGTGGGTTTTTGCTAGTCTTATAACCTTAATTAACAGCACGGGCCATAGTGCTGCCATGAGGGTTGGGCCTGTGTATGTTGTTATAAAAGAAAGTCCTGAGGTTGCAGCCTTTCCAACACTACCATAAAATGTCCAGGAAGTACAGTAAACAGCAAGGGATAGAGAATAGATATAAGGATTATTTACAATGCTCTTTCCTGTGCCTTCCTTTTTTTCAGCATAATAGGCAAGTATGAAAAGGAGTATGAGATAGAAGAAGACTATTACAAAGAGATTTGCAGCCGAAAACATCTCACCTTTCTCTGTAAATAAAGGTAAAAAGTGCGATAGCGCCTATAAAGAATGCCCATATACCTGTCAGATAAAGCCATGCCTTTTTATGGGCAATAGCAAGAAATGGCCAGTTCAATAAAAGAAGACCTGTAAAGAAAAGAAAGAACCACACTTCAGGATTCAGAATCTTTTTCATTTATTTTTAGAGTATCACAGAAAAGAAATGAAGTTCAATATTTGCTCAAGATGAATACCGAATTCTTTTTAGAAGTTCAGGCAGGTCTTTTATGCTATCAATAATATAATCTGCATCAATAAGCATTTCTCTAGGTCTGTAACCATAGGTTACCGCAATAGTGGCTATGCCAGCAGATTTTCCTGTCATTACATCAAGTTCACTGTCGCCAATGATAACCGTTTCATCAGGACGGATATTCATCGTTTCAAGTACAGTAAATACAGGTACAGGTGATGGTTTTTTCTCAGGTGTGCTGTCACTTCCAAGGACCATATCAAAGTATTTTAAAAGGTCCAGTCCTTCAAGGGTCTTTTTTGATAGATATTCTCTCTTGTTTGAGATAACAGCCTTTTTGTAATCCCGGAGCTCTTCAAGCGTCTCCCTTACATGAGGATAGGGTCTTGTGTTGTCAATAATATGGATTTCATAATACTTAAGGAATTTTTCAATGACCTCTTTTAGCGGAATACCTGGATGGGGTCTAATAATTTCTTCTATAAGCTTTGTTATACCTCTTCCAATAAGAGATGTTATCTCCTTAACACTGTAAGGACCAATACCATAATCCTTCAGGGCATGGTTAATTGCATTTGTGATATCAACCCTTGAATCCACAAGGGTTCCATCAAGGTCAAATATGAGGAGTTTAATAGACATGAATAATTATAATAAACTATATAAGATAATTTGAACGACTATAGTTAAATTAACTGGGAGGTTTCATGAAAGGTATTATCCTTGCCGGTGGAAGTGGCACAAGGCTCTATCCAATAACTATTGGTACGGTAAAACAATTATTACCTGTATATGACAAGCCCATGATCTATTATCCCCTATCCGTTCTCATGCTTGCAGGAGTGAGGGAGATCCTTATAATCTCAACACCCGGGGATATTGATAGATTTAAAAGACTCTTTAATGACGGCAGTCATCTCGGTCTTAATTTTCAGTATGCAGTCCAGTCAGAGCCCAGGGGAATTGCAGAGGCACTTATAATTGGCGAGGAGTTTATTAACAAAGATAATGTGTGGTTGATCCTTGGAGATAATATATTCTTCGGTCACGGTCTTCCAGAGCTATTAAGAAGGGTCTCCGGCTATAAAGAGGGTGCTACAATATTTGGTTATTATGTGGCTGATCCCGGAAGATACGGGGTTGTAGAATTTGACCCTTCGGGTAAGGTTATATCCATTGAAGAAAAACCAGAAAAACCCAGGTCAAATTATGCAGTAACAGGCCTTTATTATTATGATAAAGATGCTCCAGAGATAGCAAAGACACTCAGGCCATCAAAAAGGGGTGAACTTGAAATTACTGATCTTAATAATGAATATCTTAAAAGAGGAAGACTAAGGGTGGAGCTCATGGGAAGGGGTTTTGCCTGGCTTGATACGGGTACTTACGATTCCCTTCTTGATGCCTCAGAATATGTAAGAATTATTGAGCAGAGGCAGGGACTCAAGATTGCCTGCATAGAGGAGATTGCCTACAGACTGGGTTATATAAATAGAGAACAGCTCTTGAGATTAGCAGAGCCCTTAAAGAAAAACTCTTATGGAAGGTATCTCCTTCAGATTGCTGAGGAGGAATAGAAGGATATGCCATTCAGTTTTTACAGACTTGAAATACCTGACCTTGTACTCATAGAGCCCGTGGTATTCGGTGATGAGAGGGGCTTTTTTCTTGAATTCTATAAGAGGTCTGAATTTTTAAAAGCTGGTATAAAAGAGGATTTTGTCCAGGACAATCATTCATGCTCTTTAAAGGGAGTCCTGAGAGGTCTTCATTTTCAGAAAGAGCCTGAGGCCCAGGGAAAACTGCTTAGATGTATAAGGGGAGAGATATTTGATGTTGCAGTGGACATAAGAAAGGGTTCTCCAACCTTCGGTAAATGGGTGAGCGTGATTCTTTCTGAAGACAATAGAAGAATGCTCTATATACCAGCCGGGTTTGCCCATGGTTTTCAGGTAATTAGCGAGCGTGCAGAGGTTATTTATAAGACCACAAAGGAATACTCACCTGAACATGAGGCTGGAATTATATGGAATGACCCCGAGCTCAATATAGACTGGCCCATTAAAGAACCGATTCTTTCAAAAAGGGATAAAGGATGGCCCTTTTTAAGGGATCTATATCAGCTTTAATCTCTCAAGAGTAGCTTCCTGCCATGCTGGTATAGAGATAGCGAGCAGTCTTGATATCTTCTGATTGCTCATTGCTGAGAAGGCAGGCCTTTTTGCAGGAAGATTGAAGATAGATGAGGGAACAGGATTTACTTTTTTCTTTATTCCAAGGTTTCTGAGGATAAATAAAGCCCACTCATATCTTGTGGTATAACCACTGTTTGTGAGATGATAAAGACCCGTGAGTCTCTCTCTCAATGCCCTGAGAGTTACATCCACAATGGTTGTTGTAGAAGTAGGGCAGGAGACCTCATCCTCGGCAATATCAAGATACTCCCTTTCTTTACACCACTGAAGAAGTTTATATATAAAATTCTGCCTTCCCTCACCAAAGACCCAGCTGACCCTGAAGATGAGATAGCTTACCAGCTCTTCTTTTATTGATAATTCACCCATGTACTTGCTTTTTCCATACATATTTATTGGATCGGGTATGTCCTCCTCTGTATAGGGTATTGCCTTTTTCCCGTTAAAGACATAGTCTGTGCTGAAATGGACAAGAAAGGCACTGATCTTCTTTGCTCCATAGGCCAGGTTTCTCACTCCTATGGTATTTGTGCGTACAGCTTCATAGTAGTTTGTTTCTGCAAGGTCCACATAGTTA
>JAOACK010000062.1 GCA_026417875.1 Thermodesulfovibrionales bacterium
GGTGGATGACCGAGAAAGGTACATACGCTGTCTGTCAGTTCATTGCTGAGTATATGCTCCACCCTGCAAGCATCATCCTTTGCCAGATCATCCCTCAATTCAAAAACATCAGAAAAAAGTCTCTCAGCAAGCCTGTATCTCCTTATAAGTGCCCGTGCCCTTTCATAACCCTTCTCTGTAAACTCAATCTCATCACCCTTTATATTTATCAATTCATCCTCAACGAGCAGGCTCAATATTGTCTCAGGAGATTCGTCATCAGAATTTGCCTTAAAATTAGATACCAGGGCCTTGCCATCCTCTTTAAGAATCCAGATGAGTTCAAGGGCTTCATCTATACGTTCATTTTCTATTGAAGTTCTGACTCTCATACTTTATCAAAAGGTAAAACAAGTTCCATCACATGCCCGAAGGTCCTTCTGTGGATAGGGCATAATCCATATATTCTCAGGTTCTTTTTATGGATTACCGTACCATATCCTTTGTGTTTTTTAAATCCATATGCTGGATAAAGGGAATCATAATATTCCATGATCCAGTCTCTTAAAACCTTTGCAATAATGGATGCTGCAGCTATGGAAGCACTCTTTTGATCACCTTTTACAACTGATATTTGTTTAGTTGATATAGGTAATTTCAGGGCATCGATGAGTACAATATCGGGAACTTTTTTTAATCCATTAATGGCCTCTATCATTGCCTTTTTTGTTGCCTCAAGGATATTGATTCTTTCTATCTCCTCAACATCAACAATGCCGAAACCTATATCCTCTGCCCCCAGTATGAGCTGCCAGAATAGTTCAGACCTTTTTTGAGGAGAAAGTTTTTTTGAATCATCAAGACCCTCTATTCTGAAACCCTCACTCAATATCACAGCACCAGCTACAACAGGACCGGCCAGTGAACCTCTTCCTGCCTCATCAACACCGGCCACAAGTCTGAACCCTCTTTTCCTGTAAGTCAGGTCAAATCTGAAAAGGGACATAAGGGTTATTATTTTCCCTCTTCTACTGTTCTGGTCTCCTTTTCTTTTATCTTTGCCTCCTTACCCTTCTTTCTTCTGAGATAATATAGCTTTGCCCTCCTCACGTCTCCTCTTTTTACAACCTCTATAGATTCAACTACAGGCGAATGAATTGGAAAGATCCTCTCAACTCCTACCCCGAAAGAGATCTTTCTTACCATGAATGTTTCTCTCAATCCTCCACCCCTGCGGGCTATTACAACCCCTTCAAAAGGCTGGAGCCTCTCCCTGTCTCCCTCCTTTACCTTCACATAAACCCTAACCGTATCTCCCACCCTGAAATCGGGTAATGACTTCTTTTTATAGGTCTCTTCAACTGCCTTTATCAATTCATTCATAACTCCTCCTTAATCTCTTTTATTAAAATTAAATCCTCTTCACTGAGGACAGCCTTTTCAAGAAGATCAGGCCTTCTTTCGAGTGTTCTTCTCAATGCCTCCTTCCTCCGCCACTTTCTTATGGCTTCATGATCACCGCTTAATAATATCTCGGGCACCTTCATACCTCTGAACTCAGGAGGTCTTGTGTAATGGGGATAATCAAGTATACCCCACTCAAAAGACTCCTCAAGGGTTGAACTGTAATTACCAAGAACCCCTGGCAGAAGCCTTGATACAGCATCTATTATAACCAAAGCCGGTAATTCTCCTCCAGTAAGGACATAATCTCCAATGGAAATCTCTTCATCAACAACACTTCTTACCCTTTCATCTACAGCCTCATATCTTCCGCATATAAGTAACAGACCTCTTTTTTCTCCTGAAAGTTCCCTTGCCATCTGTTGATTAAAAACTTTTCCCTGAGGTGTCAGAAGTATCACGACCCTTTCAATACCATCAGATTTTATCTGTTCAACTGCCTCAAATACAGGCTCCGGTTTCAAGACCATTCCAGAACCACCGCCATAGGGATAATCATCAACTGTTCTGTGCCTGTCCTTAGTAAAATCCCTGAGATTATGAATCCTCACATTTAACAAGCTCTCCTCTATAGCCTTTTTAATAACGCCGAAGGAAATATAGGTTTTAATGATATCAGGGAAAAGGGTTATGACATCAATAAGCATGATTCATAAAGTAATCTCTCGATTTTCAAGTCTTTATAAGGCTTGAAAGTTGATAAAAAGGGCAGGTATAGAAGCCTGCCCTCTATTCCTTAAATCTTAAGCTATAAAGAGCAATCTTAATTGGGCTCAGGCACTGTTCTATTCAAGAATCTCAAGTACGCAGCGCTTACCAATCTTTGTTCCAGCGGCACTCAGTATTGCCCTCATGGCACGAGCAGTCTTTCCCTGCTTTCCTATCACCTTTCCGAGATCACTCTGCGCAACCCTGAGCTCAAATACAGTGGTCTTTTCCCCATCCACCTCCTTAACACTTACCTCCTCTGGTTTGTCAACCAGAGCCTTTGCCATACTCTCAACTAATCCCTTCAGCATGATGGTTCACCTCCTCAAGGAATTTGGGGCACTACAGGCCCGCTCTAGTTAAAAGTCTTTTAACAGATTCTGTTGGCTGTGCACCTTTCTGTAACCATTCTTTAACCTTTTCTTTATCAAGCCTTACCTCTGAATTCTTCAGAGGATCATAGGTTCCAAGAAGTTCAATATAGGGACCATCCCTTCGTGTTCTTGAATCAGCAACAACAATCCTGTAAAAAGGCCTCTTGTGCGCACCCATTCTCATCAATCTTATCTTTACCACAGGACACCTCCTTTCTAATTATTATATCTCATAATGGCAGTATATTTGGAAGCCTCATGCCTTTCTTGCCTTTAAAGGCCTTCATTAACTTCTTCATCTCATTGTACTGTTTTAAAAGTCTATTTACATCAGCCACGGTTGTGCCACTTCCAAGTGCAATTCTTCTCCTTCTGCTTCCATTCAGTATTGAAGGATTCCTCCTTTCCTGAGGAGTCATGGAATTTATTATGGCCTCTATCTTTACAAACTCCTTTGTATCTATATTAATTCCTTTCAGTTTATTAAAACCTGGAATCATGCTCAGGAGGCTCTCGAGCGAACCCATACTTTTTATCTTTCTTATCTGGAGTCTCAGGTCATCAAGATCAAAATCATCCTCCCTAACCTTCTTTTCAAGTCTTTCTGCTTCCTTAATATCATATGTCTTTTGAACCTTCTCTATCAGGCTCAGGACATCTCCCATGCCGAGAATCCTTGAGGCAATCCTCTCGGCATAAAAAGGCTCTATTGCGTTAAGCCTTTCACCTGTTCCTATAAACTTAATGGGTCTTCCGGTCACGGCCCTCATAGAAAGAGCTGCCCCGCCTCTTGCATCTCCATCCATTTTTGTGAGTACTATCCCTGTTATGGATAATCTTTCATTAAAGGAAGAAGCAACATTCACAGCCTCCTGGCCTGTCATGGCATCCACAACGAGTAAGATCTCGTGAGGTGAGGTCTTCTCCTTTATCTTCTTTAATTCCTCCATCAGCTCCTCATCTATATGAAGACGACCTGCGGTATCAAGTATCACTATATCACGGGCATCAGTTTTTGCTTTTATAATTGATTCTTCACAGATCTTAACTGGATCATCTGCTAGCTTTGAATAAAATACAGGGATTCCGAGCTGGGTTCCAAGGGTTATTAGCTGCTCAATTGCAGCAGGTCTTTTGATATCTGCTGCAACTAGCATGGGTCTTCTGCCCTCAGATTTATAATAATTTGCAAGCTTTGCTGAAGTTGTAGTCTTCCCTGAACCCTGAAGCCCAACCATCATGATAATCGTAGGTGGATTGGCAGCAAGCTTTATTTTAGAATCTGAAGAGCCCATAAGAGCAATCAGCTCTTCATGAACAATCTTTATTACCTGCTGTCCAGGGGTAAGACTTTCAAGGATACTGCTGCCAACAGCTCTCTGTTTTACAGAAGAGATAAAATCCTTAACGACCTTATAATTCACATCTGCCTCAAGAAGGGCAATACGAACCTCTCTCAAAGCCTGTTCAACATCCTCCTCCTTGAGGATACCTCTCCCCCTGAGTTTTTTAAATATATGCTCAAGCTTTTCTGTTAATGCCTCAAACATCTTATATTATAATAACCTCTTTATTTCATTATCTATCCTATTTGCAAAGTCAGGAAAATAACCAGGAAATCTCTTCACCAGTATCCCGTCCCTGTTAACTATAAATATAGAAGGGATTGTATAAACCCCGAATTTTCTGCTTAAAGTAATACCATCAACCGCCACAGGATAAGGGATCTTATATTCATCTATAAAATCCTTTATCCTTTTAATATAATCTCCACCCTCATCAATCGATACTGAAATGAGCTCAAAACCTTTATCCCTGTTACTTTTATATATCTCTATCAGATCAGGAACAGCTTCTCTGCAGGCCTCACACCAGGTTGCCCAGAATTCAATAATTAAAACTTTACCTTTAAGATCGTGAAGCCTTATGAGTTCTCCATTGATATTTTTAAAGGATAGATCCGGAAGGGCCTTACCTTCCTGAATAACTGCTCTTTTGCAGGAAAGGAATACAAAGAATATAAGAAGAAGTAAAAAACCCTTCCATCTCATCAATCTCAACCTGACTCCCGACCTCTTAGCTCAATCTCTTCCAAAACTTTTCTGAATTCTTCAGGAAGAAAGAAGGGAATCTATCTTTGATTTTAAATGCGCCTTTGGAACAGCTCCAACAATCTGGTCAACCTTCTGACCGTTCTTAAAGAACATAATTGTTGGAATACCCATTATCTTGTATCTGCTGGCAACATCTGGATTTTCATCCGTATTGAGCTTAACAACCTTAACCTTTCCAGCGTACTCCTTTGCAAGCTCCTCCACAGTAGGTGCTATCATCCTGCATGGACCGCACCAAACTGCCCAGAAATCTACCATCACAAGCCCCGGTTCATTAAGCACTTCTTTCTCCCACGTCTCGGTAGTTGCTTCAACAACACCTTCTGCCATAAAGCCCTCCATCTGCGTTTTAATTTTAATTTTAAGTTTCAATTTAAGTTTTTTATTTAAGTTATTTTATTGTTTATAATGAATCTTTGTCAAGGATATTAATTCTGTGAGCAAAGCAAGCAGCTCCAAAACCATTGTCAATATTCATTACAGCCAGACCGGGCACGCAGGAATTAAGCATACTTAAGAGTGCTGCAATGCCTCCAAGACTCATTCCGTATCCAGAAGAGGTTGGCACACCTATAACAGGCTTATCAGTTAGTGCTGCTACAACACCCGGAAGAGCACCTTCCATTCCAGCAATTACTATGATTACCCTCGCCCTTTTAAGTCTGTCCATATGTTCCACAATCCTGTGAAGACCTGCTATCCCTACATCATAAAGCGTTTCTACACGACTTCCAAGAAATTCTGCTGTGACCATTGCCTCTTCAGCAATTCCAATATCCGATGTTCCTGCTGTGAGTATCAGAATGTCACCCTTTTTAGTTCTTGATCCACCTGCAACTATAGCACCACTCCTTTCATAGAATCTTGCGCTCTTAATCTTTAATTTTTTATATATCTCTAAACTTCCCCTTGTAATCAAAAATCTTCCATATTTTTTAAACATATCTCTTGCAATCCTAACCGTATCCTGAATAGACTTATCCTTTGCAAATATAACCTCTGGAATACCTGCAATTAATTCTCTGTAATAATCTATTCTTGCAACCTTTAGGTTAGCATAGGGAAGGTGAAGCAATTTTTTTAATGCCTCCTCTGGTGAGAGTCTTGCATCCCTTACATCCTTAAGTATTGCCAGAAGTTCTTCTCTATTCATAGCTCAGGAAATTCCTCCCTGAGTGGTCTTGTCATTAGTTCCTGGAGAGCCGTCTGAGGAGATTTATTCCTATAGATAATCTCATAAACGTTCTGAGTTATTGGCATCTCTACAGAATATCTTTCAGCAAGCTTACAGGCAGCCTCAGCAGTATAAAGACCCTCGGCTACCTCACGCATTCCGGCGAGGATATCCTGAAATCTTTCTCCTCTTCCGAGTTTGAATCCAAGGGTATAATTTCTTGAAAGATTGCTAGTACATGTAAGGATAAGATCCCCCACTCCGCTTAAACCTGAAAAGGTTCTGGGATTTGCACCCATTGCAACTCCAAGTCTTGTTATTTCAGCAAGACCTCTTGTTATAAGGGATGCCCTTGCATTGGCTCCAAGACCCAGACCATCAGCTATGCCCGAGGCAATTGCGATCACATTCTTAAGTGCACCGCCAATCTCAACTCCTGTTACATCATCATGAAGATAGACCCTGAAATTCTCGGAGCTCATTATATCCTGTATTAAAAGACCCTGATGTCTATCCTTGGTGGCAAGGGTTACCGCAGTAGGAAGACCCTTTGCCACCTCCTTAGCAAAGCTCGGACCTGAAAGCACCGCAACCTCAAGACCTGTGAGCTCCTTTAATATCTCTGATGGTGTAAGGAGTGTTCCCCTTTCTATGCCCTTTGAAAGATTTATTATTACAGCATCAGAGCTGAATTTAAGAGGTCTTGAAAGGACACTTCTTATGAACTGTGTTGGTACAGCATTAATAACGAATCTTGCCTTATGAATTGCATGCTGCAGATCTGTAGTGATCTCCACATGCTCTGGAATATAAAGATCTGGCATGTACCATTGATTTACTCTGGTATTTTTTATTATTTCAGCGAGCTCAGGCTCATAGACCCAGAGAGATACATCATAATCCTTTTTTGCCACATGACAGGCTATTGTGGTTCCCCAGTTTCCAGCACCTATTACAGCGATATAACCCATATTCAGAAAGCTAAAGCCTTTTCAAGACGCCTGAGCACCTTTTCTTTACCCATGACTTCAAGGACATCAAATATTGGTGGGCTTACTGTCTTTCCTGTAATTGCCACTCTCAGAGGTTGAGCAACGTCAGAAAGTTTTACTCCCAGCTCGATGGTAAATTTTTTAAATGCTTCTTCAAGGTTTTTACTAGTAAAGGGTTCTACATTCCCTAAAAGTTCTTTTGCCTTTTTTAAATATTCAATGGTTTTTTCATTTATAAATTTCTTCTTTGCATCTTCTTCAATCTCAATATCTTCAAGGATATAATATCTTAAAGAACTGGTGAGTTCTACAAGGGTCCTTGATCTTTCCTTGAGTGTAGCTATAGCCCTTGAAATCCACTGAATATCTATAGGTGTATCCTCTCTGATTATACCCTCCCTTATAAGAAAGGGCCTGACAAGCTCATAGAGCCTTTCATTAGTAGAGGTACTTATATAATGACTATTAAGCCAGAGTAGTTTTTCTGGATTAAAAACAGCAGGAGATTTGCCCACATTTTCAAGAGTAAATTTTTCTATGAGCTCTTCCCTTGAAAAAATCTCCTGATCCTTATAAGACCACCCAAGCCTCACGAGATAATTCAAAAGTGCTTCAGGAAGATAACCCATATCCCTGTAAGCCATTACAGATGTAGCACCGTGCCTCTTGCTCAATCTTGTTTTATCAGGACCAAGTATCATGGGAAGATGAGCAAATTGAGGAATATCGTATTTCAATGCCTTGTAAATATGGATCTGCTTGGGTGTGTTGTTAAGATGGTCATCACCCCTGATCACATGGGTTATTCTCATATCAACATCATCCACTACAACACAGAAATTATAAGTAGGTGTACCATCTGAGCGCATTATTATAAAATCATCAAGCTGTTCATTATCAAAAGTGACCTTTCCCCTTATAAGATCTTCGACTACCGTGATTCCGCTCTGGGGCATTCTGAATCTTATGGCTGGTAGCCTTCCAGGAACAGGCGTCTTAAGGTCTCTGCAGCGACCATCATATTTTGGTGGTCTGCCAGAAGCAAGGGCGAGCCTTCTTCTTTCTTCAAGTTCCTCAGGGGAACAGTAGCAATAATAGGCATTACCATCCTTTAAAAGCCTCTCAGCATAACTTTTATAAATATCTAATCTGTCTGTCTGCCTGTAGGGACCTTCATCCCAGTCAAGCCCGAGCCATCTCATACCTTCTATGATTGCCTCAATAAATTCCTCTGTTGAACGACTCCTGTCGGTGTCTTCTATTCTCAGAATAAAAACACCCTTATTATGACGGGCAAAAAGCCAGTTAAAAAGTGCTGTCCTTGCTCCACCTATGTGGAGGTGGCCGGTAGGACTTGGAGCAAATCTTACCCTCACCATTGCTATTGAATATAGCAAAATCTTGAATCAACGAGCAAGGTGCCTTCACATGATTTAGTAATACTCTATGCTAAAACATCTTACTGACCTCCAAACAGTATTGAATACTATTAAGGTGGTATTTACTGTGTCATAGGTTTTAGACTCCTTAATAAGTCTTAAAAATAGAAGCAGAACATTATCCTGAAAAACAGACTTTATTGTAAAGTAATAACTATCTGAAAGTAATTCAATGCTTACCTGGCAGAGGATTTATGGAGTTTTTAAGTCTTGAAAGGAGATATTCTTTCTCAAAATTTTCAAAACTGATATTACCTAATACCTGAGTTATCCCTAGTTACTGAGACCCGGTTTACTTACAGATTCGATAAAAAATCCTTAGGCTCAAGAACACCTTTCCAGGCACTGTAGGTCTTGACATTTGGTGCAAGAGTGATTAGCATTTTATAAAATGCTTATTCAGGAGGATAGGTTATGAATGGAACAAATAAAAAAGGCTTTACCCTTGTGGAGCTCGCTATCGTACTTGTGATAGTCGGGATACTTTTACTAATCATCCTAAAAGGAGCCTCTCTTATTGAGAATGCAAAAATTAAAAGACTCGGTACCCTCACAAGGGAAATCACTGCGGCTTTTTACACCTATTATGACCGGTACAGCAATCGCTTCCCTGGTGATGACAATACAGTGTCCAGTAGATGGACAGGCTCTGTTGATGGAAACGCCAACGGTCTTCTTGAGGGAAATTTTGTATTTAACTGCAGTGGTTCTGAAGTGGTTAATCAAGAGTCCTGCAATGCCTGGAGTCATCTCAGGCTGGCCGGAATCATAACAGGTACTGGAAGAATAAATCCTGCCCATCCCTATGGAGGCACTGTCAGTGTTGCCTATGGTACCGTAAACGGTATATCTGTAAACTGGATAGCTTTTAATAACATTCCAAGAGATGTGGCAAGGACAATAGATATACAGAATGATGATGGCATATATAACACAGGCACAATCCAGGCAGATGGAGACTACAACAATACTATGATATCTCTTGTGACACTCTATTCAAAGTTATGATGAACCAAAATATACTAAGACTTTTAAAATAGAGACCCTTGAAGATATCCCGATAGTAATAACTAAAAGGACTGACCTGATTGAGAAATTTTGAAATAAAGTTAGTAAAAAAGGCGCCATCTTATTTTGGCAGATTTATAAGAATGATGCTCTTGATACAGATGTGGTTATTACAGGGGTCCTCAAGAAGGATAGTGAAAAAGTTTGCCTGTTAAAGAGATTTCAATAAAAGCTGACAGGACAGATTTCAAAGGCTGCTTACAGGGCTAAGGTCATTGACAGGGGCTTAAAACTTCCTGCATTTATCATATTTACTGGAAAGAAATTCTCAGAGGGTGCTGAAAAAGGTGAGAAGTACCTGGAGTTAAACTATGTTAAAAAATTGACAGTTTGTTAAATTACCTAGCATGAATCTAATAAACTTTAAATTTAAAAGGCAGTCAAGATAATTAAAAACATAAGTAAAAACTGAAATTTATTGAAAGTTTTTGGCAATATTTGACGAAATTTGTCATATATATCTGAATTAGATATTATATAAAACCTTTGATAAAAAAGTTTTTTATAGGGGCATATTTTTTGCTAATCAAAAAATGGTTTGTTTTTTATGAAAACCAGCCCTGCTTTGCAGGGAAATTTTCATTAAAGGAGGACACTATGAGAGGACTGAAAAACAGCAAGGGTTTTACCCTCATTGAGCTGGCAATAGTGCTCGTGATTATTGGCATAATCCTTGGAGCAGTGCTCAAGGGACAGGACCTGATTGAAGGTGCAAAGGTGAAGAAGATAATAAACTTTCCGAACAAATGGGAAATTCCGATATGGGCCTTCTATGATAAGAAAGGCTATTTCCCTGGAGACACAGACACAACAAAGGATGGTTTGATAAACAGTTTTGCAGCACTTAAAACAGACCTTGACAATGCCAAACTTTCCTATCCTGCTGACACAGAAGCAGATGTAACCATTGAAATTAAAGGTCTTGCTAATGTATGCGGTGCAGGAGCAACTGTAACCCGGAATGTTATGCTCTTAACAAATGTTCCTGCTGATTATGCTGTACAGCTTGATATAAGTCAGGATGGAACAGCAGATGGTACAAAAGGTAGGGTTCAATACTGTGGTACAGCAGGTACAACCACTGCAGCTGCATGGCCTACAACAGGAACTGTTACAGTAACCTATCTCTTTGATAAGATGTATTAAAAAATTAGAGGGAGGCAAAAGCCTCCCTCTTTTATCAAGATCTTTTCGAGAAAATTTTCATGTGTTATGAGAAAAAAAATTTAATTATAAGCTTCCAACTATTTCATCCCTTTTTTCACAAAAAAGGTTTCACCCTCATTGAGCTTGCAATTGTGCTGGTAATGCTGGGCCTTATTACTGCCCTTGGAGCAAGCCTTATAGGTCCTCTGTTAAAGCAGGCAAAACTAAGAGAATCAAGAGAAATTGTTGTATCAGCCAGAGAAGCTGTGATAGGTTATGCAATGCAGTACAAAATGCTACCAGATACCCTTTCTGTAGCTGGAGCAAGGAATGTAGATGCCTGGGGAAATAGCCTTTATTATTACAGAGATGAAAATCTGAAAAACTCTAATCTCTGTATTACCAAACCTGCCTATACAATATCAACATTAAATGATAAC
>JAOACK010000063.1 GCA_026417875.1 Thermodesulfovibrionales bacterium
GAGAAAGAGAATCAAAAGAATTCAGAGGGACTATACTTGAGGAGCCCTTTTTTTCTGTAAAGGCATTGAATATCTCACATGGTGTTCAGGTACTTGCCTTCAGAATAGATGAGGAGGTTCATATAAATATTGATAAGGCAAAGCTTAGAGAAAGGGGCATTGAGACAGGTCCTTGGCTAAGTGAATTCAAGGAGGCAATTATAACAAATGAAAAAAACAGGATATTCAGGGCCGGCAGCAAATGGATCTCTTTTGAAGAGATTAAGGATATCGCACTCTTTACAGAAGGACAGAAGATATCCTATGTAATGGATGTTTCCATTGAGGATGAAAATATAGAAAGGATAATAAACTTTGTAAAAGGCTCAGATTATCTTTATTGTGAGGCTTTCTTCTTAGAAAGAGATATTGACCTTGCCAGTGAGAGAAACCATCTCACAGCAAGGCTTGCCGGAGAAATAGCAAGAAAGGCTGGTGTGAAGAATTTAGTAGCAATGCATCTTTCTCTAAGATACAAGGATCAGCCAGAGGTTGTTATAGAAGAGGCAATGAGGGCCTTTTCAGGAAAAGATTAAGAAAAGAAGACCTGTTACTGCAAGTCCTATAAGTGCACCAGCTATAACCTCCTTAGGTGTATGGACATGGACAGCTACCCTGCTCTGTGATATTGCAACTGCCAGTCCCAATGTAAGAAGGGACACGAGAAGATTCCCTGCAATTAATGTTATAGACAGCCATATACTGAATGAGACGGCTGCATGACCTGAAGGAAAACCTCCCCTAAGAGGAGTGCCTTTTCCGGTATAGGCCTTCAGTATTATCACCAGAATCAGGACTATTACAACTGAAAGAATAGCAATCTCATCTTTGGAGTGGCTTTCAGGTATCGAGCTTCTGAAAAATAGACTCTTTAAGTAGGGAAAGAGTATAACGTAACCGACAAGCACCGCTCCAGAGGCAGATATGAGCACAGCTCCAGCAGCCATGTCTTTAACAGTCCTTGCAAAATCAGATTTCTCAGGAGAAAGTCTGTCAACTATATTTTCTATAACGGTATTGAGCATCTCAGCAAGGATAACAAGCATGGCACACAAAGAAAGGATAATGAATTCAATCTTTGTAACACCGAGACTGAAACTCAGAAGAAGGACAACGGCAGCGGCAAGGAAATGATATCTCACATGACGCTGTGTCTTTGCTGCATGAAGGATACCTTCTATTGCATTATTTGCGCTCTTGATCCAGTTTCTTAAGGGCATTAAGCAGGCTCTTCTCCTTTTTCCTCATTATTCTGGCAGACCTTTTATCCCTCTCATGGTCATATCCAAGAAGATGAAGAAGTCCATGGATGAGCATGAATCTCAGCTCATCTTTGAAGGAAACACGGTTTTCAGCTGCCTGTTTTTTTATCTGGTCCAAGTTTAAAACTATATCACCAAGAACAGAAAAGGAAGGGATAGACTCAGAAACCGGGGGCCTGATCGCTGAACCAGTGGCCTCTATCTGTGGAAAGGAAAGTACATCAGTGGGTTTATCTATACCCCTGTAAAGTCTGTTGAGATATCTCATCCTTCTGTTGCCAACGAGATAAATGCTTATCTCAACATCTTCAAGGCTGAGGAGGTTTAACAGGTTCAGGAGATCTCTTCTCAGAGATTGGAGACTGAAAGGTTTCCTCGCGGTCTTTCTTATGAGTATACTCTTCATCAAACCTAAAACCTGGGTAATTTATCCTTTTATGGAATATTCCGGTAAGGGTATGGATAAAACTGTTTTTAATCTCTCTTAATTCCCTGAAGGTAAAATCACATTCATCAAGCTGGCCCTCGGTGATTATTTTATTTATGATCTTCTCAACGAGTGAAGATATTCTTGCTGGAGATGGATCCTGAAGAACCCTTGAGGATGCCTCAACAGCATCAGCCATCATTATGAGGGCAGCCTCCTTTGTCCTTGGTTTTGGACCTGGATATTTATAATCCTCTTCTTTAACCTCTTCTCCGGATGCCTTTGCCTTTTCATAGAAGTATGTTATTAGTGAGTTACCGTGGTGTTCCCTTATGATGTCAATAACCGCCTCAGGTAGTTTATACTGTCTGGCAAGCTCTGCTCCTTCCCTTGCGTGGGATATAAGGACAAGGCTACTCATATGGGGGGTGATGCGTTCATGCCTGCTTTCACCAATCTGATTTTCAACAAAATAATGTGGCATCTTTATCTTTCCTATATCATGATAGTATGCTCCTACCCTTGCAAGCAGTCTATTTATCCTGAGATTCTCAGCCGCTGCCTCTACAAGATTGGCAACTATAACACTGTGATGATATGTTCCAGGTGCATCTCGCATAAGAGCCTTCATGAGTGGATGATCGACATCTAAAAGCTCAACAAGAGATATGTCAGAGGTTATATTAAAAAGATACTCAAAAACTGGAAGCAATAAAAATACAATGGCACTGACAACGAATCCTGACATGAAAGAAAAGCTAAGGATATAGAGAGAATTCTCATTAAAGATCTGAGCCTTCGACAGCAGAAAGGAAGCAGCAACAATCATGTTAACGATGCCAACAATGAATCCTGCCTTGAGTATGGATGCCCTTTTCTTTGAATTAAGGATACTGAATGAGGCAACAAGACTACCGATAAAAAAATAAATTGAAAAAGAAGGGTCTTCCAGCCAGAGTCCCGAAAGGAGACTTACCACAAAGGCAAATACTATAGCGGTATGAAAATCAAAAAGAAGAGCAGCAAGCATTGCACCGGCAGGAATAGGGATGAGATATAAATGGGCATCACCATGGGTTACACCAAGACCCTTTGCCATCGCCATGTAAAGATATTCCAGTGCCCTTGAAAGACAGAGGGTTGATACAAGAAGTGAAGCAATGGCAAGAAGAAACTTTTGATTTTCAAAATAGGAAGGTCTGTATCTCAGAATATCTCGATAGAAAATATAGAGAAGAAAAAGGCTGACAAGAACATAACCCGAGTATGATAGAACACCCTTTCCTGTATATATGGAGAGGCTTACAATTATGGAAAGGCCAGCCAGGGAAATCAGGAGTTGCTCATTTGAAAAAAAGATATTATTTTTCGCTACTTCTGATCTGTGATTTCTGATTTCTGTTTTAGGCGATCTGGTGTTTTTCAGTCCGTTCGTATCTTTCATAAGCCCTTATAATTTCCTGAACAAGTCTGTGTCTGACCACATCCTTTTCTGTGAAGTAAATAAACTTGATACCCTCAATTCCCTTCAGTATCCTTTCAGCCTCAACTAGACCTGATACCTTTCCTGGAGGAAGGTCAATCTGTGTAATATCACCCGTTATAACTGTCTTCGAATTGAAACCGAGCCTGGTTAGATACATCTTCATCTGCTCGGAGGTTGTATTCTGAGCTTCATCAAGTATTATAAAGGAGTCGTTGAGCGTCCTTCCCCTCATGAAAGCAAGAGGTGCTATTTCTATAATGCCCCTTTCAAGATATTTTGCAACCTTCTCGGGCTCCATCATATCAAATAGGGCATCATAAAGAGGTCTGAGATAAGGACTCACCTTCTCCTCTATATCACCGGGAAGGAATCCGAGTTTTTCACCAGCCTCAACAGCTGGTCTTGCGAGCACGATCCTTGCAACCTGTTTTTTTAGAAAGGCATTTACAGCCATTGCGACTGCAAGATAGGTTTTTCCTGTTCCTGCAGGACCTATGCCAATCACAATGTCATAGTTCTTGATGGCCTCAACATACTCCCTCTGGGTTTCTGTCTTAGGGACAATAAACCTCTTCTTTGATGAGACGGGAATGTTGCTCATGAAGAGGTTTTTAAGGGATGGTTCTCCCTGTGAGGTCTCTATGGCATAACGGATATCCTCAGGCTTTATAGAATAACCTTCAGAACTTATCTCTCTAAGTTCCTCTATTATCTTTTTAGCTTTCCGGGCAGAATCCTCCTCTCCCTTGATTATAATCTTATTGCCCCTTGCACTGATAACAACATCAAGGGTCTCCTCTATAGCCTGGATATTTTTTCCGAAGACTGAATGAAGATATTCATAATCTTCATCAGTCCTGAGTTCAAATTCCAATGTAACCGTCTTACCTACCTCACTTCTTAATTATTACAGAGTCTATTTTATAAAGTTTCCTTACTCTCGTTTGAGCAAGAAGTGCCTCTTTTTTAGTCATAAATGTTCCCACATATACTCTGTGAAGGCCCTGTTCTTTTTTTATTATAACATCATAGGGCTCTTTCTTAAAATGCTCGCTCAATTTTTTGGCCCGTCGTTCTTCCTTGAACGCTCCGACCTGTAAATAATAGGCACCCTTTTTAAAAGATGGTTGAACATTCTGGGGCTCTGCTTTTACAGAAGCAATAGGCTGCTGAGCGGTGGAAGGAGATGCTGTTTCAGAAATGGATTGTTGAGGTCCTTCACCACCTGCCTCTTTTTCAGACACTGTTCCTATTAGCTCCTGACCCGCTGTCTCTGAGGATGACGGCGCCTCAGCCCTCTGCTCGGGTACGGGTGTTCGTGACATCGAGTCCTTTGAAGAATACCTACCAACAAAATATCCGAAGGTAAAACTCACTGTTGTTACAAGAACTATTATTCCTATAACAACAGATCTGTTAAGGATTACTAATGATCCCTCTCCCTTATGTTTCATATAATCAGCATAGCATCACCATAGGAAAAAAATCTATATCCCATGGCGATTGCCTCCCTGTAAGCCCTCTTAAGATTCTCCACACCACAGAGGGCTGCTACAAGCAGAAGTGGTGTTGAGCGTGGTAGATGAAAGTTTGTAATAAGACCGTCTATTATCTTAAATTCATATCCAGGATAGATAAATAAATCCGTGGTGCCCTTTAATGTGCCGTTTAGGTGAATCTCCATGTATCTCTTAGAGGCATAACCTTCAAGGGCCCTTGTTGTGGTAGTACCTGTTGCTATAATCCTTCTGCCTGATTTTTTTACCTCTTCTATCTCATTGATTAGTGAGAAGGGAATCTCAAAAACCTCACTTTCCATTCTGTGTTTTTCTATATCCTCTGTTCTTATAAGTCTGAATGTACCGGGACCCACATGAAGGGTTAGCTTTCTTATGAGAATACCCTTTTTTTTCAGATTATCAATTATCTCCTCGGTGAAGTGAAGTCCTGCTGTTGGAGCAGCAACTGAGCCCGGAACCTCTGCATACACTGTCTGGTACCATTCCCTGTCCTCGGGAAGAGGTTTTCTTTTTATGTATGGTGGAAGAGGCATATGGCCTACGGCAAGGAGTATCTCGTTTAGATCGCCATTAAATATGAGTCTTCCCCTATCCCTGTCAAGAAGCTCTATCTTAAGTTCTTCTGAGACAGTAACGGTGCCTCTATAATTGCTTTTTGTAAGGACCCTCCAGTAACCATCCTGGAGGGGTTCAACAAGTAGAAGGTCTATTCTGCCTCCTGTGGGTTTTCTTCCTTCAAGCCTCACAGGCAAAACCTTTGTATTATTAATTATAAGCATATCACCCGGAGCAAGGAATTCTGTAATATTAGAAAAGTTACTGTGCCTGATGGTACCATCTTTTTTAAGAACAAGGAGACGGGAAAAACCCCGCTTTTCAAGAGGTCTCTGGGCTATCAGGGATTCTGGAAGTTCAAAATCAAGTTCGCTAATCTTCATAAATTTCCTTTTATTTTTATAATCTCTGTACCGGGATAAAAGTATTGAAGAACCTCTCTGTAGCTCTTTCCTTCAAGAACCATGTCAAGACTGCTCCATTGAGAGAGACCTACTCCGTGACCGTATCCTCTTCCTGAAAATATTATAAAATCTCCTTCCCTCCTCAGTTCAAAGCCAGTGCTCGGAAGGGTCTGCCATCCAAGAAGCCTTCTCAGTTCTGTAGCCTTTAATATTTTTAATCCTGAATCAGTCCTTATCCCGAGCTCTCTGGCTCTTCCTGTAGAGGTCCTGCTCAGGATGAAAATATCCTTTATTCCGTAGAGCTCTGTTACCCTTTCTATATCTTTTATAGATATACTTCTCTGCCAGGTCTCATAGGGTGATAACCTTGCCGTGACCTTTACAGGCCTTATATAGGGATAATTTCTGCTGAATACCTCTTCAGGAGCTTCTGTGAATCCAGTGGAGGTAGAATGGTAAAATGCCTCTATTGGTTCACCATTAAAAATAAGTATCTCTCCCTCTGTTTCTTCTACTGCCTTAACTACCCTCTCATCATAGGGGCCATTTTTAAATACCTGATGTAATACACCTGATGTAACATGATAGGCCATTTCTCTATTCTTTTTCATATGGTAAAGGGCATAGGTCCTGGCTATAACCGCCTGTACCTTGTATGCCTCAAGAGGCCAGTCCCTGCCTGATTCAGCAGCAACTACACCCTTTACATATTCTTCAAGAGGGATGATGTTGATAAAATAAAGTCCTCCATTTCCCTTCCATACCTCAACAGAACCATTAAAAGCTTCTCCATTTATAAGGAGAGAGCCTTCAAGTCTTCCAGTATACTGAAGCTCTTTTCCAGGCTTCTCTCCACTGTCCAGCATTAGAACACGGACAGTAAGAGCATCATTGGATTGAACAGTTGCACAGGAGAAGTGGAATATTAGAATTGATAGCAGGGCTGGCAGAAGAGTTGCCTTACGTCTACCTTTAAGTAAAATCTTTTTAAAATTCATCTTTCGTTCCTCTGTACCGCCATAGTTATTTCAAGATTTTCTTGAAATGCAAGCGATGAGTAGATGGCATATTAATAGAGCATGAAAATTGCAAACCATCCGGTCTTTTATTCATTTTATCTCAGTCTTCCTATTATATAAAATATCAGTGTCAGAATAAGACTGAGTATAAGACCTGTCATTAGAGGAAAATAGAAGGTGAAATTCTTTTTTCTGATTATAATGTCTCCTGGAAGCTTCCCTATATAGGGAATCTTTTCAAAAAATAAAAGCAGAAAACCGAGACCTACAAGAATAAAGCCTGCAATGATGATGAATTTTCCTAAATCACCAATGCCATTCATATCTTTTTCTGCACCTCCATTTTACACCTTCTCTCTGCGAGTGAAAAGAGGCATCCACAGTATTTCTGTCTGTAAAGTCCCATATCCCTTGATATCCTCATTGCACCGCCATAGCCCGGTCTGTAGTCCTCAAAAAGGAATTCAATGTTATATTTTTCAGCAATCTCCTTTCCTGTAGAAACTATCAATTCAAAATTCTGGTACGGGCTGACAAGGAGTGTGGTGCTGAAGGCATCAAATCCCTTACTTTTTGCTGTAATTGCGGTCTCTTCAAGCCTCAAACGGTAGCAATGCTGACAGCGCACAGACTGGGGCAGCGTGAATTGAAAAACAATCTCTCCGCTTTCTGTATCTTCAGAAAATTGCTCTAAGGGAAGCCCGGGTATATTTCTTAAAAACAATCTCGGATTATATAGCTCATTATAAATTACAGGAAATCTCCATTCTTCTGAGAGCCTTTTAAGGGATTCAAGCCTCAACGAAAATTCCCTGTAGGGATGGATATTTGGATTGAACCATAAACCGGTAAAGTCTATGCCCCTGTCTCTGATCCTACTCACAGGATAGATCGCACAATTAGAGCAGCATATATGAAGCAGGAGCCTCATGGACCGAAGAGTCCTCCAGTCTTTGTAATACCAAGATGTTCATAGGCCTGTATTGTAGCAAGTCTTCCCCTGGGTGTTCTCTCTATAAGTCCTTCCTGCATAAGGTAGGGCTCATATACGTCCTCTATTGTATCCTTCTCCTCTCTTAGGGATGCTGATAAACTCTCTATTCCAACCGGTCCGCCTCCGAATTTTTCTATTATGACCTTAAGAAGTTTTCTATCCATCTCATCAAGTCCTCGTTCATCAACCTGAAGGGCATTGAGTCCATATCTTGCTATCTCAAGATCAATAGTACCATCTCCTTTAACCTCAGCAAAATCCCTTATTCTTCTGAGTAACCGGTTTGCAATCCTCGGGGTTCCTCTTGAGCGCCTCGCTATCTCAAGGGCTGCCTCCCTGGTAATAGAGATTCCCAGTATACTTGCAGACCTGAGAACAATGGTTGTGAGTTCTTCAGGCTTATAAAACTCAAGTCGCATAAGTATCCCGAATCTGTCCCTGAGAGGTGAGGTGAGAAGGCCTGTCCTGGTTGTAGCACCAATGAGAGTGAATCTTGGTAGATTCAATTTCAGTGTCCTTGCACTTGGCCCCTGGCCTATTATTATATCTAGCTGAAAATCTTCCATAGCTGGATAAAGGACCTCTTCAACAATCCTAGGAAGCCTGTGGATCTCGTCTATAAACAACACATCACGATCCGACAGATTGGTGAGTATTGCAGCAAGATCACCAGGTCTCTCAAGAACAGGACCTGAGGTGGTCTTTATATTTACTCCTAGTTCACTGGCAATTATATTTGCGAGCGTGGTCTTTCCCAGCCCTGGTGGTCCTGAAAAAAGTATATGGTCAAGGGGCTCCTGCCTCTGAGATGCAGCTTTTATAAAAACATAAAGATTTTCTTTGAGTTTCTCCTGGCCCACAAATTCAGAAAGACTCCTTGGCCTCAGGGTTAACTCAAATTGTGTATCTCCTTCTTTTCTAAGTGGCGTGATTTCACGTTCTGTATCCTTTTGCCTCATATCAGTCCTGCCCTGTAAGGAGTTTTAATGCCTCCTTAATAATATCTTCAAATGTTCTGGCTTTTTTCTGAGCCCTTTCAACCGCATCTTTTGCCTCAGATTTCTGATAGCCGAGATTCATGAGTGCAGATACAGCATCGGATAATAAAGGGTCTTCTCTTTTCATTTTATCAGGAAGTTTATCCCTTAATTCAAGAAGCAACCTCTGGGCTGTCTTTTTACCGAGGCCTGGTATCTTTGTTAGTTTCTTAAGATCTTCTTCTTCTATTGCCTTTTTAAGATCATCAGGCTCAAGGTAGGAAAGAATATTGAGCGCTGTCTTTGGACCGATTCCATTTACATTAAGAAGTGTGCAGAAGATATCCTTTTCATCTTCACTGAGAAAACCATAAAGTTGAAGGCTATCTTCTTTAAGTACTGTATGGGTATGAAGAAGAATCTCTGAATCTATGTTTCTAAGTTTTTCGAAGGTGATAAGGGATATGTGAACAACATAACCCACACCACCAACATCAATTATTATCCTGTCCGGTGCTTTCTTTAAAAGCTTTCCTCTTAATATGCCTATCATCTAATGCAGACTCCTGTAACTGTATGGACATGACATATACAGAGTGCAAGGGCATCAGCACTATCGTGGGGTGGACACCTGTCAAGAGAAAGCATGATTCTTATCATCTCGCTTACCTGGTGCTTTTCAGCTCTTCCATAACCAACAACAGCCTTCTTCACCTCAAGTGAAGAATATTCATAAAGTGGTATATCATGATTTGCGATTGCAAGGAGTGCGATTCCTCTTGAATAACCGAGACCCAGAGTTGCCTTTATACCCCTTGCAAAGAATATCTTTTCTATTACAGCAACATCAGGTTTATGTTCCCTGATAATTTCTTCAAGTCCGTCATATATTAATTTAAGTCGAGCATTAAGTGGTTTTGCCTTTGATACCTTTATAACACCGGAGTCAATGTATTCATAACTGCTATTTTTCTGTTTGATTATACCGTAACCGAGGTTAGAGGTTCCGGGATCTATCCCAAGAATAGTTAGTGAGGGACTGGAGCTGTCTCCTTTCTTACTTGGTGTACTGCCTTTTAGATTCCTATCTCTTCCTTGGTGTCTCAAAGAGGATCTCCTCCACCATCTGGCAGAGGATATGACCAAGGGTTATGTGGGTCTCCTGAATCCTTGGAGTTTCATCAGATGGTACTACAAAGGCATAGTTAACCTTCGAAGCAAGCTTTACACCTTTTATACCCGTGAAGGCAACTGTCTTCAGTTTTCTCTTTTTTGCTACATCCACTGCCTTAAGCACATTTGCTGAGTTTCCACTTGTACTTATTGCAATAACAACATCACCTTCATCAGAAAGTGATTTAAGCTGCCTTGCAAAGATTTCGCTATAGTCATAATCATTTGCTATTGAAGTGATAACAGCAATATCAGTATTAAGGGCGATTGCAGGAAGACCTGGTCTTTCTCTTTTGAATCTATTCACAAATTCAGCAGCTATATGGGAGGCATCAGTTGCACTTCCACCATTTCCGAAAAGAATAAGTTTTTTTCCATGTTCAAAGGCGTTTGCAATAACTTTTGAGACCTCAATGATCTTATCGATGTTGTCTCTGAAAAAGGCTTCCTTTACAGATATGCTGTCCTGATAGGCCTTAATTATCTTATCTTTCATTAAAAAATGATACTCAATAAAAGATAATTATGTCAATATTCATTTAGAGCAGCAGAGCAGTAGCTTAGTAGAACAGTAGTGTAAAGATTTTTCTGGAAATTAAAAAAGCACGGCTTGCGCTAAGGAAATAAGATTAAGGGAAAGGTACGCAATTTCTTCATGTATGCCAGAGGCTTCTGTGCAATAGTGCAATAGAAAAATAGCTTCTAATTGTAAGATTTATAAAGTAACGAAGTAGAGCAGTAGTCAAACACCTTTCTCGAATAGCAACTTCCACTTACAAAGTAATTTTTTGGAACAGACCTATCTGGAAAATAAAAGAAACTGCTGCTCTGCTGGTCTGCTGCTCTACTGCTCTGGCCGTAGGCCACTGTCGCAATCCCTTTTAAATGAGGTCTTC
>JAOACK010000064.1 GCA_026417875.1 Thermodesulfovibrionales bacterium
GCCCATATAATGCCACCATGCTCTGCAACTATTCCATGGCATATGGAGAGTCCGAGGCCTGTTCCTATTCCAACGGGTTTTGTTGTAAAGAATGGATCGAAAATCCTAGATAAATATTCCTCACGTATGCCCGTACCATTATCAGTAACCTTGATCACTATTCTATGGGTTTCAGGAATGTATCTCGTAGTGAATATTATCTCACCCCTTTTTCTTCCTGCTTCCATTATTGCCTGTTCTGCATTAAGCAGTATATTAAGTATTACCTGCTGCATCTGCTGAGCATCTACTAGAATACTTGGTGTTTCACCAAAGTCCTTTATGACCTCTATATTGCTGGACCTTAGCCAGTATCCCCTGAGGTCTATAGCTCTTTCAATTATGCTGTTTATGGATTCAAGACTTCTTACAGGTTCCTTCTGCCTTGAGAAGGTGAGCAGGTTCTCCACTATCCTCTTACATCTTTCGGCACTCTGGAGGATTTTCTTTAATTCATTTTTAAGACTCTCATCCCCTGTCTTCATCATGAGAAGTTCTGTATAAGCAATTACACCTGTCAGGGGATTATTTATCTCATGGGCAACACCCGAAACCAGGAGTCCGAGGGATGTTAGTTTTTCCGCATGATAAAGCTGTTTTTTTAATCTTGTTATCTCGGTGATATCTTTCATGTAATGGATTGTTAGAGGTATTCTGTCAAGGAAATGATATATGCTTACCTGATAGATCCTGTCGCCTATAGTTTTTTCATAGGTGTCTGACATTCCTGATGAAAGGGCTATCTTTGTGCTGCAGCTTTCATGGTCGCACTGAAAAAGTTCATAACACTTTCTGCCAACGAGTTCCCTTGGGGTTTTTTTAAAATAAGAGGCAAGTGCCTGATTTATCTTTACTATATTGTATTTATCATCTATGACATATATAAAATCTGTTATTCCGTCAAATATTGCCATCCACTGCCTTCTGCTTTCAGTAATAATCTTTTCTTTTTCATCTCTTTCTTTATCAAGCTCATATTTTGTTATGGCACACTGAACTATGAGCGGAAGGGCATCAATATGCCTTCTGTCTTTCTGCCATGCATAGGCTCCCATATCAAGTATTTCTGATAATTTATCCCTGTCTGTTTCACTACTTACGACAATTACGGGAATGGAGCTTTTTTCTTTTATCTTATGGATAAATTCAACCAGATCCATATCCTGAGGTTTACCGATCAGAATTACAGCCCTGAAATCTTCTTTATTTAGGAGATTAAGAGATTCCTTAGCTGATGGAATATGGACGAGCTCGATATTTACTTCCTGTTTTTTAAAAACATGGCTCAGCTCTATCTCATTGAGTAAGCCATTGCCAGTGACTATTGCTTTCTTTTCCATCACCTTATCTTCTTTACAAGAAAGATTATATCAACCCTTCTGTTCTTTGCCCTTCCTTCAGGAGTTGTGTTTGGTGCAACAGGTCTGTATTCACCATAACCTGCAACCGAAAATCTTGATGGATCCAGAGAACCATCACTCAGAAGAAACATAAGAACACCTGTTGCGCGAGCAGCGGAGAGTTCCCAGTTGGATGAATATCTCGAGCCTTTAACCGGTATATTATCAGTGTGCCCTTCTATAACAACAGGGTTATTTGTTTTTTTAATCAAAGACAGGATGGATAAAAGAAGGGGTTTAATCTCCTCTTTTATCTCTGCTGAACCACTCTCAAATATAATTGTATCTGCAAAGGAAAGTCTCACTCCCTCTTCCTCAACTGTTATCCTGATACCTTCTATTTTACCAGATTCCTGTATTATATACTTTAATTCCTTTTCAATCTGGAGTGCCTCATGCTGTATGGGTTTTATACCTTCAATGGGTGTAAAGTGCTGTGTTACCTTCTGTGCTTTGAAGGCCTCTTTCATTGATCCTGTGAATTTCTCAAGTTTTCCCATATCTACATGGCTTATAGCATACATGGTTGTGAAAAAGGCAAAAAGCAGAGTGATAAAATCAGCATAAGAGACAACCCATCTATCAGTGTTGTCAAGTGGCTCTGGTATCCTGAATTTATTTTTATCTGCCATCTTTTCTATCCTCAATAAATGCCCTCAGCTTCTGTTCAAGATAATAGGGATTCATTCCCTGCTTGATTCCCATTATGCCCTCTATAATCATCTCCCTCAGGAATAGTTTTGAGTGGAGGTTATTTATAATCTTTTTTGATATGGGCAGAAGAATCAGATTTGCTGAACCAACTCCATAAACTGTTGCTACAAATGCAACAGCAATACCAGCACCGAGTTTTGATGGATCTGCAAGATTCTCCATAACATGTATAAGCCCGAGTACAGCACCAATTATGCCTATGGTCGGAGCAAAACCGCCTGCTGTCTCAAAAACCCTTGCTATCCTTTTTTTCTCCTCGGAGTAAGTGATATTTTCCTGGTTTAGTATCTCTCTTAACGCCTCAGGTTGAGCTCCGTCGACAGCAAGTCTAAGGGCCCTTCTTATAAAAGGGTCCTCCTGCCTGTTTATCTCCTGTTCAAGACCTACAAGACCAGATTTTCTTGTAATCACTGAATATCTTAGAAGCTCCTTTATATATTCTTCATGGTCTATGCTTTCTTTTCCGAAAACCTCTTTGAGAGCCTTTATTGCTTTTATAATATCCTTCATTGGAAAACTGAGAAGTGTAGCACCAAAGGTACCACCGAAGACTATAACTGCTGCAGTGGGCTGGATTATGGATTCAATCCTTCCACCCTCCATCATATTTCCACCAATTATGGCAATGCAGCCCATAAGCAATCCTATGATACTTGATCTGCTCATTTCTCTTTTTTCATTATCTCCCTCTGCCTCTGGAGTGTATATCTCAGAATTGCCTCCCTTATTTCATCTTCTGTATCTTTGAAACTCAGGGCTACTTCATATTTCCCATCCCTTTCCGTTACCCTTACTACCTCACCATAGGTAATGATATTGAGAGGAGGGCAGGTATTGAGCTGCATACTTAACTCCATGATATCACCCTTTGATACCGGTTCATCATTCAAGAATCTTATTCCTCCGGCACTTATATTCACCTTCTGGTAACGCACCCGGGGTAAAGATATTTCCTTTTCTTTTTCCATGTATTTCAGTAGAATATTGAGCTTGTTGTTTATTTCATTAAGCATTCTCCAGATTGCAGGATTTATTGATGGATCAGGTTCAATAAATTCCCTAACCTCAATAAGATCTCCGGTCATTATAATTGATGGTTTTTTTTCAGAAGGTGATACTTTTCTTGCTGAAAGGGCTATTATATCATCGATTCTGAAAAATTCCCTTCTCTCTGTCCAGTGCCACCTTAACCTTATTTTTCTGTCATTTATGGATACCACAGAGGTCTTAAATTCATTGTAGTAATCAGGCCTCTCTATTATGAGAATGAATGAATCACCCTCTTTTATATTAGAGGTAAAGGTATCAAGCTCAATAAGAAGACCATTCATCTCAGAGGAGATAACCTCTCCACTGTAGCCTGTGCCTGCATTTTTGGGTTTTAGGAATATCCTTTCTCCTTTCCTGAGCTCCATTCAGTGTACCTTTCTTCCTGTTTTTGTCTGCAGGAATGCCTTTACAACCATGGGATCAAACTGAGAGCCAGCATTGTTCCTCAATTCTTCTATCGCAAACTCATGGCCCAGTGCAGGTCTGTAGGGTCTTGCAGATGTCATGGCGTCATAGGTATCAGCGACTGCAAGAATCCGTGCAAGAATAGGAATCCGCTCTCCTGCTAGTCCGTGGGGATAGCCCCTTCCATCAAATCTTTCATGATGGTGGAGTATTAATTCCCTTTCAGCCGGAAGGAATTTTAGAGGTCTTACAATACTTTCTCCGATTACAGGATGAAGTCTTATCTCTGCCATCTCCTCTTCTGTAAGAGTACTTGGTTTTAGAAGCACAGTATCCCTTACCCCTATCTTTCCTATATCGTGGAGATAACCTCCAAACTTGATGCATTCTTTATCTTCTGCACCAAGACCCATTACCTCAGCGATCTCAAGGGCATAATTTGTTACCCTTTCTGAATGCTGCTTTGTGTAGGAATCCCTTGCCTCAATGCTTGCAATAAGTGATTTCAAGGTATTGAGGAGGTTGTTGTAAAAGAGTTCATAAAGGGCATTGTTCTCAATCCTCAGGGAAACCTTCTTCCCGAATGTCTGGGCTAGATATATCTCATCCTCGCTGAAGGATTTTTCATCAATCTTATTTGAGATGCTTAATATTCCGAATACCTCACCGTTTATAATGAGTGGAATTAATAGAAGCTGTGAGCATAGTGGTAATTCATTCAGGGGATTTCTTTCTCCCTCCTTCAGCAGAAGGGTTGACCCGTTTTTCATTACCCTTTGAAGGGGTTCAGAAAGGGGTATCTCTTTCTTTATCAGCACTGTTGATGCCTCTATTTTGAGAACACCATTTTTAATAATTCCAAAGGCAACATCCCTTGCCATGAGTAGTCTTGAGACCATCTCAACAATTCTTTCATAGATGAGTCTGTTGTCGTATAGCTCATCAAGCTCAGAACATATTGATTGTAATATTGCAATTTCCTGTAATCTCTTTATAAGCTCTTTTTTCAGGTCTTCTTTTCCAGAGAGTGGATTGCCGATCAATCTTTTTTCCTTCAGAAGTCTGTCTATTGTTGTCCTGATCTTTTCTACATTGAAAGGTTTTACAATAAAATCCCGTGCTCCCTCCCTCATAGCTTCAACAGCATTCTCAAAGGTTGGATAACCGGTAATTATTGCTACCGGAGTAAATGGTGTTATGTCTTTGATCTCCCTTAGAAATTGAAGACCATCCATCACTGGCATAGTTATATCCGTTAAAATAAGGTCACAGGGATGGAGCTTCAACCTCTCTATTCCCTCTTTTCCGTTCTCTGCAAGCTCACAGGTCATTCCCATACCCGTGATTATCTGATAAAGCACCTCTCTGACCACATTATCATCATCAATGACCAGAATACTTGGTTTATCCATCACCCCTCACCAGCCTTTCCTTGAGTATTTCAGCCTCTTCATCACTTATAATATTTTTTTCCTTAAGCTTTTCTATACGCTCTATCCAGTCTGTTATT
Organism: Thermodesulfovibrionales bacterium; assembly: GCA_026417875.1. NCBI lineage: Bacteria > Pseudomonadati > Nitrospirota > Thermodesulfovibrionia > Thermodesulfovibrionales > Thermodesulfovibrionales bacterium. Next base: position 5,119 of record JAOACK010000064.1, read on the forward strand.
ATTCTGGGTTCACCACTCTTTGCTATATTCTTTATGAGCTTTATATCCCTGAAGGTTTCCTTAAGAATATTTCTCAGTTCAGCAAGCTCAGCAAGGGTCTTTGCCCTCTCAAAGGCCTTTGCTGCAAGGAAGACAATCTCTTCAACCTTAAATGGTTTTGCAAGGTAATCATAGGCTCCTTCCTTTATTGCCTGAAGGGCGATGTCAAGGGTTCCGTAGGCTGTAAGTATAACTACTATAATTTCAGGATTAATCTTTTTTGCTGATTTCAGCACCTCCATTCCGTCTGCACCAGGCATTTTGAGATCAGTTATCACGAGTCTGATCTCCTCTGTCCTTAAAAGATTTATTGCCTCAAGTCCGTCTCTTGCAGTCAAGACAGGATAACCCTCTTCTTTCAAGATTTCTTTCAGGACATCCCTAGCTATTTCGTCATCCTCTGCTATCAGTATAGTGAAATCCTCTTTTTTCATTTTCCCTTACTGCCTTATTTTATGGAGTACCTCTTTCTTTGTCTCCTCTATTATCTGTTTCTTTTTTGCCTCTGAGGATATATTCACCACATCTTTGGGTTCCTGCTCATCTTTTTCTAAGAGAGAAGGATTTTTCAACTTTGAGGCTCTTCCATAGAGGTGCATCATCTCATAAAGTTGAAAAGGATATATGGTCATCTCACACCTCCTAAGCCTGTAATATCCCTTTTTATTAATCGGGTACGGAGTTCTAAATCTTTAATTTTTTAAACTTTGCTGTCAAAATATTGACTTGCAAGGGATATAACTCTACAATATAACTATGCGAAGGGTTCTGGTTATTGATGATGATGAGACAGTAAGAGATGTCCTGAATTCTTTTCTTGGAGAAAAGGGTTTTGAGGTGATAACCGCTGAAAGGGGTGAGAGCGGGCTTGAACTGCTTCTTTCAGAGAAATTTGACCTTGCCCTTGTTGACCTTGTTATGCCTGGCATGGGTGGAATAGATATCTTAAAAGAGCTCTCCTCAAGAAAGATAAAACTTCCTGTGATTATCATTACAGCCTATGGAACCATCCAGAATGCCGTTGAGGCAATGAAGCTTGGTGCCTTTGATTATGTTACAAAACCATTTAATCTTGATGAGATAATGCTCCTCATTGAAAGGGCACTCGAGCATGCAAGGCTAGAAAAGGAAAATCTACTTTTAAGAAAGCAGCTCAGACAGAGATACAATTTTTCAGGTCTTATAGGTGATTCAATAAAGATGCAAAGAGTCTATGAGCTCATTGAAAAGGTTGCTGATACGGATAGCACAATTCTGATTACTGGTGAAAGTGGCACAGGAAAGGAACTTGTTGCAAAAACAATCCATTACAATAGTTCAAGGGCAGATGGCCCCTTTGTGCCACTTAACTGTGCTGCTATTCCAAGAGACCTTCTTGAATCAGAACTCTTTGGACATGAAAAGGGTGCATTTACAGGCGCTATAAGTACAAGGATAGGAAGGTTTGAGCTTGCAAACAATGGTACGCTCTTTCTCGATGAGATAGGAGAACTTGATCCATCCCTTCAGGTAAAACTACTCAGGGTTATTCAGGAAAGAGAGTTTGAAAGGGTTGGAGGTGTGAAGACCATAAAGGTTGATGTAAGAATCATAGCAGCAACAAACAGAAATCTCGAGGAGGCTGTTGCTGAGGGAAAATTCAGGGAAGATCTTTACTGGAGGCTGAATGTAATACCAATTCACCTCCCGCCCTTGAGAGAAAGACGGGAGGACATACCGCTGCTTGTTGATTATTTTATAAAAAAATTTCAGAGAAAAAGAAAGGGCAGAGCCCTTGTAATCCCCCCAGAGGCTATGAGTATTCTAATAAAATATGAATGGCCAGGCAATGTAAGGGAACTGGAAAATCTTATTGAGAGATTGAGTGTTCTTATTACTGATGAGACTGTTAAGATTCAGGACCTTCCTGAAAAATTTATTAAAAGCTCGGCTATTAGAGAAGAGGCCATAAGTAATATTCCTGCCTTTACGGATGAGGGAATTGATCTTCAGAAAGTAGTGGAAGATATTGAAAGGGATCTTATCTTAAAGGCACTTCAGAAGGCTGAGGGTGTAAGGTCAAAGGCTGCTACACTCCTGGGCATCAACAGGACAACCCTTATTGAAAAGATGAAGAGACTGGGAATAAGCTGATCGTCAATAATCCGACATTTAGCACACCTCTTTAAATATTTTCCTTCAAAATCAATAAATTGTTAAATGGCATATTTATTGCTTATTTTTATTCATGACTTTATGGATGGTTCTTAAGCGGTATGTAAGAAAAATCATTACAATGTATCCTCTACTTCAGGCTCTTATTTTTTGCCATAACATTGAGGCATCAGAACTTTCTAAGGTATCAGGCCTTATAGATGAAAATAAACACAGGGAGGCAGCTGAACTGCTTGAGAAAATAAAACCTGAGGAAAGCGAAAAACCACTTTACTATCTCCTAAGGGCTAAGGCCTATACAGGCATTGAGAAGTTTTCTGAGGCGCTAACCGCCTTACAGTCTGCGATTTCTTCCTCTACAGGACCCTTAAAAGAAGAGGCAATGTATCTCAGGGCTTCTCTTTATTTGAAGAAAAAATTCTATCCAGAGGCATCAACTAATTTCAGACTCTTTCTGAGTCAGTTTCCTGAATCTAAATATAAAAATGAAGCCCTCTTGGGCCTCGCCGAATCACTCAGAAAAAGCGGACAGTATCGTGAAGCCCTGAAGTATTATGAAAAGGCAGGTGGCTGTAGAGCCTGTCTTTACGGAAAGGCAAATACACTCCATCTCCTGGGAAGATATAGTGAGGCAAACAGGCTCTATCTTGAACTCCTTTTAGCTGATGGAGGATATTTAAAGACCTCACAGGAGACCCTCCTTCTGTTGGGAGAGAATATGATGTTACTTGGAAAAAGAGATGAGGCAAGAAAATTTTTAAACTCTGTAAAGGAACCTCCTTTTAAGTACCAAGCCTATTTAATCTTAGGGGAGATGGAGTTGAATTCAGGAAACCTCAGTGAGAGCCTCAAATTTTTCGAGCAGGCACTTCAGAGTTCTGATCACAGGCTTAGGCAAAAGGCTTATTTATTAAGTGCAGAGGTACTTTTTGCACTTGGCAGATTTGATGAGGCAGAAAAAAGGCTTGAATCTCTCAGGGCATCCTATCCCTTTGGGGGGGCATATAATAGATCTCTTATTCTTTTATCCGAAATATACAGAAATAAGGGAAGATATAAGGAGGCTATAGTTGCGTTAAAAACCCTGCTTCTTAGAAGAGATACAGTGGCTGAGGCATTAGAGAGATTGAAAAAATTTATGCTTGAAATAGCCCTGAAAGAAAGAGAACAATTTTTAAGCCTCTGGAGGGATCTCAAGAGATTTCTCCTTGATAATCAGCATATCAGTTTTCTTTTTGAAATCGCAGAATATATGAGAGATTCAAAGCAGGATTTTTTTGAGCTCGCAAGATGGCTTTATCAAAACACCAGTGGTGATCAAAGACAGAAGGCTTCCTTCTTGCTCGCTGATTTTTATTCCAGAACGGGCGAGACTGAGATGGCCTTAGGACTTCTCAGGGACATAAAACCTGAAAGTGATGAAGAAATAAGGCTTATGGCAGGGCTTCTAATGAATAAAAGAGATTACCAATCAGCTTTTATTTACCTCAGCAGGTTGAAAGAGATCAGGATTGAAGACATTCCTTTGATTACTGAATTATCACTGCACATAAAAAAACCTGAGATTATCAGCATTTTTGAAAAAGCTGTAAGTGATCCTGATGCACCTGCCAGAGGATATTTAAGACTTGCAGATCTTCTTTATGAAAAGGATAAAAAGAGAGCTCTCCATTATTACCGGTTAGCCCTTTCAGAGAAAAAAAGGGTGGAGCTTGATGAAAAAGAGATTGAATGGGCAAATTACAGGGTAGCACTCATAAATAACACACCTCCAGCTGGTAAAAATGATGGGCTTTCCAGCCTTCTGATTGAGGAAAGAAAAACCCTTAATAGATTAAGGAGGAATCTTTGAGCGAACTTAAACTCCTTAATGAAGCATTCCAGAGTTTCCAGAAGGCATCAAAAAGCCTGGAGCTCTGTTACAGAGAGCTTCAGGAAAGGATAAGGTATCTCACCGATGAGCTTGAAAAGAAGAATAGGGACCTGGTTGCTGCCTTGCAGGAGGTACAGAGAAACAGGGATTTTCTTGAAGCCCTCGTCCAGAGCATGGAAGAGGCAATTATAGTTATTGACCCTGAAGAAAAGATAATGATGATAAACCACTCGGCAGAGGAATTTTTTGGGATAAAAGAAGAAGATATCAGGGGTAGGAGCCTTTCTGATCTTGATTTTTCCATAACCCATGATGGTGCCGATGCAGTTCTCCTGGCAGGAGGCAGGAAGAGGAAGATTATACTCTCTAATTCACCGGTGGTCAGCAATGGTTCTTTTACAGGTGAGGTTATAC
>JAOACK010000065.1 GCA_026417875.1 Thermodesulfovibrionales bacterium
GTACTGAGCAGGGAGCTTCATCAAAAAGGTATATTTCCTCCTGTTGATGTATTACCCAGCCTCTCAAGGCTTATGCAGAATGGTATTGGAGAGGGAAGGACAAGGGCTGATCACAGAAAGATAGCAAACCTCCTTTATAAATACTATTCAAAGGCAAGGGACCTGAGAAGGCTTGAGGCAATAGTTGGCAGAGAGGGATTAACAGAACAGGACAGGACAATGCTTGACTTTGGAGATGCCTTTGAGAAAGAATTCATCCACCAGACAGAAAGACGCACAGTCATTGAGACCCTTGATAGAGGGATTTCTTTGATGAAAAGGTTCAGACTGCCTGTTTAAATTTATAGCTATAAACTCAACTCTTGTTTTTGAGCTTAAGGATTAAAAATTCATTTATCTCTTCAAAGCATATTCTATTTTTATGTTATAATTAAACATGCCAGTTTTTGAAATAAAAGAAAAGATAAAAAAGATATTTCCACCAGAACAGGCCGAGGTCCTTGTGGATCTGGTAGAGATAGTCAATGAACCTGTAAAGACAAGGGATTTTAATGAACTTAAGACAATAGTTGCTGACCTTGCACATGCTCAAAAAGAACTCGCTGAAGCACAAAAAAGAACTGAACTAAGACTGGAAGAACTCGCTGAAGCACAAAAAAGAACTGAAGAAGAGGTAAGAATGCTCGCAATAGCTCTAAATAATACAAGAGGAGATCTCGGTGGTCTCCAAAAAACAATGGCCTATGCCTTTGAGAATGAGGCCTTCAGGGTATTGCCAGGTATTCTCAAGAGCAAGTTCCAGATTGAGCTAACAGAAAGATTTATAAGAGAAGAGATAAAGGGCAGGGAGATAAATATCTTTGGAAAAGGCAAAAAAAATGGTAAAGAGGTTCTAATAGTAGGAGAATCAAAGCTCAGGCTTGAAGATAGAAAGGATATTGAAGATATCTTTAATGAACTGGAAGAAAAGGTAAAGGCTGTAAGGGATGAATACGGTGACAAAGAGATTATAAAACTTATTATCACCCATTATGCTACAAAAGGTGCTATTAAAAAAGCTCAGGAAAAGGGTATTATAGTAATACAGAGCTTTGAATGGTAAAATATTAACAAACCTTATAAAATTTACTTCTGCTGAACATTCCTTTCTGTGATTCGCTCCTTTATTGCCATAGAGCTTAATGAAGATATTAAAAAAGAGCTTGGCCTTCTTATAGAAGATCTGAAACCTCTGGCTCAGGACCTTAAATGGGTCAGACCTGAAAATCTTCATATAACACTGAAGTTCCTTGGCGGTGTTGAAGAAAAAAAGATTGAAAAGATCAAACAGGCTCTTGAAGAGACTGTTAAACCATATAAGCCCTTTACAGTAAAGATTAAAGGGATTGGACAGTTTCCTGAAAAGAAAATGCCAAGGGTAATATGGGCAGGCGTTGAGCATTCAGAAACGCTCCTTTTGCTCCAAAGGGAGACAGAAAAATCCCTATTAAAACTAGGTTTCAAAAAGGAGGAAAGGGAATTCACAGGACATATCACCATTGCCAGACTCAAGAATCACCATGATATTAAAAAACTCCTTAACAAACTTCCTGACTTTAAAGATAAGGATTTCGGTATTCAGGAGGTCAATGAGATAGTACTCATGAAAAGTGAGCTAAGACCAGAGGGTGCGAGATATGAGATAATAGCAAGGTTTGCAATAGGAAACTAGCCTTTCTCTTTATAACTTACTATATAAATTACTATTTTCAAATGCATGGATATTAGACCACCTAACCAGTATGTATTACCTGCTCCTCTATGCTAAAATAAAAAGACTAAAAATCAGGAGGAATAGATGACAAAAGAAAAACTCAAATCCCTTGAAACAGCAATATCTCAGATAGAAAAGGCCTTTGGTAAAGGCGTTATAATGAGGCTTGGCTCTGAAGAGGCAATAGAGCCATTACCTGTAATCTCCACGGGCTCTTTAAGCCTTGACATTGCAACAGGTGTTGGCGGATATCCCCGTGGAAGGGTCATAGAGATCTTCGGACCTGAGTCATCTGGTAAAACTACCCTTGCCCTTAGTGCCATTGCAGAGGCTCAGAAGGCTGGTGGAATAGCTGCCTTTATAGATGCAGAACATGCCCTTGATATAAATTATGCTAAAAAACTCGGTGTAAAGATAGAAGACCTCCTTGTATCCCAGCCAGACACAGGTGAACAGGCCCTTGAGATTGCAGAAGCTCTTGTAAGGAGCAATGCAGTTGATATCATAGTAATAGACTCTGTGGCAGCCCTTGTGCCAAAGGCAGAGATAGAGGGTGAGATGGGTGACAGTCTTCCGGGTCTTCAGGCACGACTTATGAGTCAGGCATTAAGAAAACTCACCTCAGCGATATCAAAATCCCAGACCACTGTTATATTCATCAATCAGATAAGAATGAAGATTGGTGTAATGTTTGGAAATCCTGAGACAACTACAGGTGGCACAGCCTTGAAGTTCTATGCAACAATGAGACTTGATATAAGAAGGGTGGAAAATCTCAAGGAGTCTGCTGATACTGTTGGTGGAAGGGTAAGGGTTAAGATTGTAAAAAACAAAGTAGCTCCACCATTTAAACAGGCTGAATTTGATATATATTTTGATGAAGGCATATCCCGTGAAGGCGAGATACTTGACCTGGGGGTTGAAAAAGGGATAATAGAAAAGGCAGGCTCATGGTTCAGCTATAACGGTCAGAGGATCGGTCAGGGAAGGGAAAGTGCAAGAGAATACCTCAAAAACAATCCAAAGGTCAGAGACGAAATAGAGAAAAAGATAAAAGAAGCTGCCGGAATACTTAAGTCAGAAGTCAGGGCAACATAACGGGTTATTTGTAATTCGTGATGGGTTATTAGCCTGTCACTTATTACTGCTGAAAAGGAGTCATCATGGATATTAATGAACTGTTGAAAAGGGCCCATGCAATGGGTGCATCTGATCTTCATATAAAGGTTGGCTCACCACCAATTGTAAGATTACATGGTGAGCTCAGGCCCATGGATGGTATTGAAAGGATTAATCTTGAAGAAGCATTGAAGATAGCCTTTTCTGTAATGAGTCCTTCGCAGAGAGAGACATTCAAAAATGAGCATGAACTTGATTTTGCCTACAGTGTGCCCGGATTAGGAAGATTTCGTTGCAATGCTTTTTACCAGAGGGGTGCTGTTGGTCTGGTATTCAGGGTTATACCAATGAAGGTCCCAACATTTGAAGAACTGAATCTACCTGATGTCCTTAAAAAGATAGCAATGGAACAGAGAGGTCTTATCCTGGTTACCGGCACAACAGGAAGTGGAAAATCCACGACACTGGCTGCAATGATTGATTATATTAATGCAAACAGGGCAGTTAATATTATCACAATTGAGGATCCCATAGAATTTCTTCACAGAGACAAGCGAAGCATCGTAAGTCAGAGGGAAATAGGCTCTGATACAGATTCTTTTTCAAAGGCACTTAGGTCTGCCCTTAGACAGGACCCTGATGTAATACTTGTTGGAGAGATGAGAGACCTTGAGACCATAGAAATTGCCCTTATAGCAGCAGAAACAGGTCATCTCGTGATGAGTACACTTCACACCCTTGATGCAAAGGAGACTGTGAATAGAATTATATCCATGTTTCCTCCCCATCAGCACCAGCAGATAAGGATACAGCTTGCCTCTGTCATAAAGGCAGTAATTTCCCAGAGGCTTCTTCCAAAGGCTGACGGCACGGGCAGGGTACCTGCTGTAGAAGTAATGCTTGGAACCCTAACAATAAAGGAATGTATTACAGATCCCGAAAAAACAAAGCTCATACCTGATGTAATAGCACAGGGCAAATTGCTCTACGGCATGCAGACCTTTGACCAGTCCTTATTTGACCTTTATAAAGCAGGTCTTGTCACCTATGAGGAAGCTCTAAAGTGGGCATCAAACCCTGATGATTTCACATTAAAAGTAAAGGGAATCCAAACCACCGCAGATGTGGTAAGGGAAGGTGGAAAACCCGAAGCTCCACAGAAGCCGGGCTTCAAGATTGAAAGATTCGGAAGCTAAGGCAAGGGCTTTTGCACTGAAACTCCTCGGTTACAGACAGAGAAGTGAGTCTGAGCTGAGGGAAAGACTTCTTGGAAAAGGTTTCAGCCAGGAGGTCACTGAAAATATAATCAAAATATTTAAAAACTCAGGTCTTATAGATGACAGAGATGCAGCCAAATACTTTGTGAGGGTTGGTGAGCAGAGACTTCTTGGAAAAAGAAAAATTGCAGAGATACTTTTTAAAAGAGGTATCAAGCCAGAGCTAGTAGAAGAGGTTATTGAAGAATTTGATGAGACAGAATCTGCTACAAGGAGTGTCCAGAAATGGCTCAGAAGGCACAGCCTTAAAGATAGAGACTCAGAGGAAAAACTTAAGGAGTTTATGCTCAGAAGAGGATACAGGATGGACACGATCATCAGGATTATAAAAAAGATAAAGGAGGAAGGAAAATGAGTTTTTTAAGATTATCATACTTCTTTATTGTTATCTGTTGCTCCATATTTTTAGCAGCCTGTGCCACAGGTGTAAGATATTCTCCCGGTGAGATCAAGAATTTCCCTGAAGATATCCAGAAGCACATACAGGCAGGCGAGATAGTACCTGGAATGACACAGATACAGGTAAGGTACGCATGGGGTGCACCCTCTGATGTACAGGTCCTCGAACCAAAGGATGGCAGATACAGAGAGATGTGGATATATTCAACATCAGGATTATTAAAGACAAGACTCATATTTGTTGATGGTGTTCTTCATTCAATAATCTCAGGCGATCCCGCAATAAAGATTGAATAATTATGAAAGGAACAGAGATCAGAAAATACTTTCTTGAGTTCTTTCAGGCAAAGGCTCATAGAATCATAAAAAGCTCTCCGCTGATTCCTGCTGGTGATCCTACACTTTTATTCACAAATGCCGGAATGGTTCAGTTCAAGGATGTCTTTCTTGGAAATGAGACACGGCCCTATAAAAGGGCAGCCACATGCCAGAAATGCATGAGGGCAGGTGGAAAGCACAGTGATCTTGAGCAGGTCGGTCACACAGCAAGACACCATACATTTTTTGAGATGCTCGGAAATTTTTCCTTTGGAGATTATTTTAAAAGAGAGGCTATATCCTTTGCATGGGAATTACTGGTTGGAGAATTCAGATTACCAAAGGAGAAACTCTGGGCATCTGTCTACGAAGAAGATGAAGAAGCAGAAAGACTATGGCTTGAGCTTACAGATATTCCTAAGGAGAGAATTGTCAGACTCGGTGCAAAAGATAATTTCTGGCAGATGGGAGACACCGGTCCCTGCGGACCCTGCTCTGAGATAATAATTGACCAGGGACCTGAGGTTGGATGTGGAAAACCAGAGTGTACAGTTGGATGCGATTGTGATAGATATCTTGAACTCTGGAACCTTGTCTTCATGCAGTACAACAGGGATGCCTCTGGGAATCTCACCCCCCTTCCAAAGCCTTCCATAGACACAGGCATGGGGCTTGAAAGAATCACAGCTGTACTTCAGGGCAAATATAATAATTTTGATACAGACCTCTTTGAACCAATAATATCAGACATTACAGTAGCCACAGACCGACCCTACCATAAATCTCCTGAGACTGATTCATCAATAAGGGTCATCGCAGACCATCTGAGGGCAATAGTATTTCTCATGGCAGAGGGCCTTATTCCTTCAAACGAAGGAAGGGGTTATGTTTTAAGAAGAATCATCAGGCGGGCTTCAAGGCATGCCCATCTCCTTGGAAAGGAGGAACCGGTTCTTTACAAACTTATTGATAGTGTAATAGATGCCTTTGGAGATACCTATCCAGAGCTAAAGGGCTCTCCAGAGAGGACCAGAAAGTTTCTGAAAATTGAGGAAGAAAGATTCATCAAGACCCTCGAGCAGGGAACCGGACTTCTTGATGAGCTCATAGTAAAAATAAAGTCACAGGGTCTAAAAAGTATACCTGGAGAGGAGTTATTCAGACTTTATGATACCTTTGGATTCCCCCTTGACCTTGCACGGGACATAGCAATTGATGCCGGTCTTGAGATTGACGAAGAAGGTTTCAGAAGTGAGCTCGAACTCCAGAGACAGAGGGCAAGACAGTCCTGGACAGAGGAGGAAATCACTGTACCTGCCATTTTTAAAGATATACCTGAAACAGAGTTTCTCGGGTATGAAGAGCTATCATCCCGAGGAGAGGTACTGAGGATATTTAAAGATGGAAGCCCTGTACAAACTCTAAGAGAAGGAGAAGAGGGAATACTTTTCCTTAACAGAACCACCTTCTATGGAGAATCTGGAGGTCAGGTAGGTGATAGAGGAATTATCTACGGTGATTCGGGCAATGCAGAGGTAATCGATACAAAGAAGCCAGTAAGAAATCTCATAGCCCATTACATAAAGGTAAAAGAGGGCTCTATCTCGATTGGTGAGAATGTAAAGACAGAGGTTAACAGAATCTTAAGAACAGCAACCATGAGAAACCACACAGCAACCCATCTACTTCACAGGGCACTGAAGGATGTCCTTGGTGAACATGTAAGACAGGCAGGCTCTCTCGTTAGCCCTGATAGATTAAGATTTGACTTCACCCATCCTGCCCAGCTCGAGGAAGAAGAGATAGAAGAGATCGAAAAATTAATAAACAGCTGGATTCTAGAGAATATCCCTGTAAAGACGACCCTCACAACCCTTGATGAAGCAATAAGAATGGGTGCCATAGCACTATTTGATGAAAAATATGGTGATAGAGTTAGGGTTGTGGAGGTAGAGGGTATCAGCAGAGAGCTATGCGGTGGAACCCATGTAAGGTCAACAGGTGACATAGGCAGCTTTATTATCCTCTCTGAGGGAAGTGTTGCCTCTGGAATAAGAAGGATAGAGGCACTTACAGGAATGAATGCCGTTGAATCGCTGAGATCATCAATGAAAAAAATCCAGAATATATCTAGAATTTTGAGCAGCCCTGAACCGGTTGAAAAGGTGCTCAGCCTTCTTGAAAAACAGAAAGAAATGGAGAGGGAGATTCAAAACCTGAAACAGAAACTCCTTTCAGTGGAATCTTCATCCCTTCTTGAAAAGGCAAGGGACATAGATGGCATAAAGGTACTATCAGCAAGACTTGATGGACTTGAAACAAAGGACCTGAGGATTCTGGGTGATGAACTGAGAGAAAGGCTTAAATCAGGTATAATCATCCTTGGTTCTGTCCTGGATGGACAGGCATCAATTATTACAATGGTAACAAAGGATCTACAGAAAAGATTTCATGCTGGAGAGATTCTAAAAGAAATTGCCGAGCTTGCAGGTGGCAGAGGTGGTGGACGAGCAGACACAGCCCAGGGAGGTACAAAGGAGATTGATAGACTTGACAGAGCCCTTGAACTCGCCTATGATGTAATCAGAAAAAAGAAACATTGAAGGAGGTAATTTATGACAGTTTTTGAGCTGGTAAGAAAGGCCCTTCTGGCTGGAATTGGTGTACAGGAAAAGGTGAAAGAATTAATTGATGAACTTATTAAAAAGGGTGAGCTCTCAGAGGCAGAGGGAGCAAAACTGATAAAAGAATGGACAGAAAAGGCGGAAAAATCAACAGCAGGACTCAGACAGTCTGTTACAGAATTAATCAATTCGACAATTGAAAAGATGAAACTGCCAGCAAGGGAAGATATAGAAAGACTTGAAAAAAAGATAGAGAGGCTCTCAGAAAGGCTCAAAAAGCTTGAGGGAGAGAAAACAGAAGAAGTGGAATAATGCCCCTATCCTTTCTCAGGCTAAGAAGAAGATATAAGGACATAGTCCGTCTTAGACAGATACTGTCTGTTTTTTTCAAGTATGGATTCTATCAGTTTATTGAGCAGGTAAACCTTGCAAGATATATACCCTTCCGCAAAAGGATTCTTGAAAAGTTTCCCTATATAGACAGGGCCTTTCCAGAAAGATTGAGGCATGCCTTTGAAGAACTCGGCCCATCTTTTATAAAACTTGCCCAGATTCTTTCTGCAAGACCTGACCTTATTACAAAGGCCTATGCAGATGAATTTAAGAAACTACAGGATGAAGTACCTCCTTTCAGATTTGAAGAGGTGAGGACCATTATTCAGGAAGAACTGGGGGCACCCCTTGAGGAAATATTCAAGGATTTTGAGGTAAGACCCATAGCTGCTGCCTCAATAGCCCAGGTTCATGGTGCAACACTCAAAAGTGGAGAATCAGTGGTAGTGAAGATCCAGCGTCCCAGGATAAAAGAGATAATTGAAACAGATATTGATATTATGAAGTTTATTGCAGAACTCATGGATCGCTACATGCCTGAGGCAGAGTTCTTTAATCCCAAAGGTATAGTAGAGGAGTTTTCCAAAACCGTAAGGAAGGAACTGAATTTCAGGGAAGAGGCAAAGAACCTTAACAGATTCAGGAGGAACTTTGAAGGCCATAAATATATCTACATCCCGAGATTCTATCCAGAATATCTTACAGAGAAGGTCATGGTAATGGAACGTATACATGGTATCAGGATAGATCGTATTTCTGAAATTGAAAAAATGGGTTTTGACAGAACACACATAGCTAAAATAGGGCTGGAGGCATATTTAAAGATGATCTTTGAAGATGGTTACTTCCACGCTGACCCTCACCCTGGAAATATTTTTATAATGCCTGATGGAAGGATCGGTCTTGTTGATTTCGGGATAGTTGGTTATTTAACACCAGAACTCATGGAAAACCTCGCCCAGGCATTTATATCCCTTGTAAGGCAGGACTTTGATTCTCTGATAGAACAGTACATTGACCTCGGTTTTGTTTCAGAAGAAGTGGATATAGAAAGCTTCAGAAGGGAATTCAAGGCAGACCTAATGGATTTCCTAGTTCCGCTTTACGGTGCATCCATATCGGAGATAAACTTTGCAGAGTACCTTGATACACTAACCCACCTTGGCATAAAACACAAATTGAGAATACCTTCTGATTTTCTCCTGGTCAACAAATCAATGCTGATACTCGATTCCATTGCTAGGGAACTTGATCCATCCTTTAACTTTATCTCTGTTGCAGAGCCCTATGCCTCAAAACTCATCCGATCAAGATACAGCCCTGGAAGACTCTATGAGAGGGTAAGGAGAAATATTGACGAATTCACTGCCTTTGCCACATCAACCCCCAGACAGCTTAGGCTCCTCCTGAGAAAAACACTCAAGGATGAATTGCAGGTAAAAATAACCCATCTCGGTCTTGAGAGGCTCATAAGGGACATTGATAGATCAGCAAACAGACTATCTTTCAGTATAATAGTAGCAGCTATTATACTGGGCTCATCAATACTCACACTCTCAAATGTTGGAGGCAAGGTATTTGATATGCCTCTTTTTGGAGCAGTAGGATTTTTTATGGCCTTTGTTCTTGGTGTATGGCTTCTTATATCAATAATACGTTCAGGAAGGCTATAGAAGATG
>JAOACK010000066.1 GCA_026417875.1 Thermodesulfovibrionales bacterium
TATGTGGCTCTTGCAGCACTCTGTGAAAGTGTTGTCGCTTCATCCCAGTAACCAACCCAGTCACTTCCTTCTCTTGTTCCATTATAGGTTGTCTCAAAGAATGGGTCAAACATGCTGTGGCAGAGATCACAGGATACACCATCAAAATCTGTCCTGTTCATCATTGAGCCATTTGTAGGGTCGGACCTTCCTCCCAGCCATCCATCTGGCATGTGGCATCTCAGGCAGATGTCTGTTGCATTTGGTCTGCCTATTGCCCAGATGGAATCCTGTGCTGCAGTTGTAAGACATGACCAGAACATAAAGTCCCTTCCTGCTTGTGCCATCATAGAGCCCATCCAGTTAAAAGCTGGCTCAACAGCTGGATTATAACCACCATGACAATTAAGGCATCTCGTAGAAGGCTCTACATCAGACATGTTTTCCGGTGGCGGTTGTGTACCTGGCATTCTAACAAGCGGATCATCTTTCACAGGCATAGGTGTCCAGGCACTTGCAGAATATAGTCCGATTAAGCTGAAAGAGATTAGCAAAATCAAAAAGACCCAAAATCGTTTTTTCATACTACACCTCCTTTTCTCCTCCTTACCTCCTTATTCTTTATTTTCATGTATAGTTCTAAAAAGCTATTAGAGCATTCCTACTTTAGGGTATTAGAATATAAATGTCATGTCAATGGTAAGTCTTGCCTTTTTATATGCTGATTTTGCTTTCTATAAAATAATTTCATAAAAAAATAATTAAAACAAATCTTGTTATACATTTTTATATTTCTCAACTTAAATATGGATTATCAACTTCAAAAGGAAAAATGCATGTTACTTTCTTAAATGGATTTAGTAAAAATATTATCCAAAATATGCTACAATTTAAAAATGAATAAAAGGTCAGTAAAGCGACCTGGCAATATCTTAAAATATACTCACCAGAAAGACCCTTAATCATATTTTTCAGGGAGAATGATGCCCCAGTGATTGCCTTTATTGATTGTTTCTCTGGTATAAGTGGAGATATGCTTCTTGGAGCTCTGATTGATGCTGGAGCCCCTCCAGAGGAGCTGATAAAGGGCATACCTCTAAATGTTGAGCTGAAGATTAAAAAAATAGAACGGGCCGGCATAAGGGCAAGTAGTGTAAAACTTGAGTTTGAAAGAAAGGGAATATACAGTATTAAGGATTTTAAAAAACTCCTTTCAGAATCAGAGATACCTGAGGCACTCAGAACCAAAGCGGAAAGGATTATTGAAAACCTATTTCTTGCAGAGGCAAAGGTTCACGGACTTAAACCAGAAGACGTTCACCTCCATGAACTGGGTTCACCTGATACCCTTATAGATATAATCGGTACATTGAGAGGTATTGAGTTTCTTGGAATTAAAAAATTATTCTGCTCCTCAGTAAATGTTGGAAGGGGGGTTATAAGAACGGCTCATGGAATCCTTCCTGTTCCTGCACCTGCAACCCTTGAGCTCCTTAAGGGATTTTCAATTATATCTCAGGGTCCAGAGGCTGAACTCACCACACCAACTGGAGCAGCCTTACTTAAGGATCTGGCAGAACCATCTGCCATACCTTTAATGAGAATCATCAAGACAGGATATGGAGCAGGCTCAAGGGATTTCAAGGACTGGCCAAATATACTGAGACTCATCATCGGAGAGCCTGAAAATATGAACAGGGAATTACTCTATATTATAGAGACCAGTATAGATGATATGAATCCGCAGCTCTATGATAATCTCCTGGACCAGCTTCTTTGTAGCGGTGCCCTTGATGTTTACATAGAGAATATCATAATGAAAAAATCAAGACCCGGGCAGAAGATCTCTGTACTCTGCAGGGAAGAGCAAATACCAGTCATTACAGATATCATTTTTAAAGAAACCACCACCCTTGGCCTCAGAATAATGAGGGTTGAAAGAATCAGCCTTCCAAGAAAGATTGAGGAATTCAGTTCAAGTCTTGGAAGGGTGAGGGTTAAGATTGCTGAGTTTAAAGGGATAAGAAAGTTTTCTCCTGAATATGAGGACATAAAGGCAATCGCAAAAGAAAAGGGATTATCACTCTTTGATGTTAGTGAGAAGATAAAAAAAGAGATTGCTAATAAATACTCTGCTCCATTACTCTGATATGTTCCTGTCTAAGACCACCTATTACTACAGTTATTAATCCACCCTTTTTTATGACACCTTTGTTATTAGGGAAAACAATGTAAGAAAAGGGTATTTGTTTTGAACCACCGAAAAGTCTCGGAGGTCTCTCGACAAATATAATCTCTCCTGTAAGTTCATCAACTATGTAAGTCTCTTTTGGATTAAGAGGTCTTGTCTTTATATCACCGCATATCCTGTACTTCACCTCAACTACCCG
The DNA here is from genome assembly GCA_026417875.1 of Thermodesulfovibrionales bacterium. Classification (NCBI taxonomy): domain Bacteria; kingdom Pseudomonadati; phylum Nitrospirota; class Thermodesulfovibrionia; order Thermodesulfovibrionales; species Thermodesulfovibrionales bacterium. Next base: position 2,370 of record JAOACK010000066.1, read on the forward strand.
ACCAGATGCAACCAGGATAGCCTCTTTTACCTCCAGTCTTAATTCATGATATTCTCCCGAAGGTAAAGGACCCCTGGACACACAGGAAAAAAGGAATAGAAGAGAGAGCAAATATATAAATCTTAAACCTGATATCATCCTCATCCTATCCGCCTGTCAGATTGAGCCTCTGTATTGACCTTGCGAGACCTGTCTTTGTGTCTATGTCTATCAAAACTGCTGAAAGCACTGATCTTCCCTTTGCAACCTCAAATTTTTTTGGCATCTGGTAAAGAAATCGATCAATAATCTGGGGTATCTCTATACCTATTATTGAATCAACCGGTCCTGTCATGCCAACATCTGTTATATAGGCAGTTCCTTTTGGAAGTATCCTCTCATCTGCTGTCTGGACATGGGTATGAGTACCTATTACTGCGCTGACCATTCCGTCAAGATAATATCCTAACGCCATCTTCTCTGAGGTTGCTTCTGCATGAAAGTCAATGATTATTATTCTTGTTTCAGCCAGAATCCTCTCTATCTCTATAAGGCCTGTTCTGAAGGGACAGTCTACAGGGGTCATGAATACCCTTCCCTGAAGATTAACCACCCCTATCTTAAAGCCATTCAAGGTGTAAATAATACTACCATGTCCTGGCACACCAGCTGGATAATTAAAAGGTCTTAATATAAAGGGCTCTTTTGCAATGAAAGAGATATCCTCCTTCTTATCCCAGACATGATTGCCCGTGGTGATAACATTGATTTTTTGTTCAAAGAGTTCCTTTGCCACCTTTTCTGTAATTCCAAAGCCACCTGCAGCATTCTCGCCATTGGCAATAATAAAGTCTATTCTTAGTTTCTCAATAAGGCCCGGAAGGAGGGATTTAACAGCGTTCCTTCCAGGCCTTCCTACTATATCACCTATGAACAGAACCCTGAGATTATCTTGCATAGTCTACATACCTGGTCTCTCTTATGACTGTAACCTTTATCTGTCCGGGATAGGACATCTGGGACTCTATCCTTCTTGAAAGATCCCTTGCAATCATTGCACACTCCTCATCAGAGAGTTCCTCAGGTTTCACAATTATCCTTATCTCCCTTCCTGCCTGCATGGCATAACAGGCCTGAACACCTTTAAAGGACATTGCCATCTCCTCCAGCTGTTTTAACCTCTTTAGATAATTCTCTATGCTCTCCCTTCTTACTCCTGGCCTTGCAGCCGAAAGGGCATCTGCTGCCGCCACAAGGGCTGCCTCCACTGTCTCGGGATCTCCTTCACCATGGTGAACAAGGATGGCATTTATGACTGCCTGATCCTCTCCAAATTTTCTTGCCAGGTTCGCACCTATCTCCTGATGAGAACCATCCATCTCATGGTCAACAGCCTTGCCAATATCATGCAGGAGACCTGCCCTTTTAGCCAGTTTTGGCTCAACACCAAGTTCATAAGCCATCATCGAAGCAAGATAGGCAACCTCAAGGGAATGCTGAAGGACATTCTGGCCATAGGATGTCCTGTATTTCAGTCTTCCAATAATCTTTATGAGCTCAGGATGTATTCCACTCAGACCAAGTTCAAATACTGCCCTTTCACCTTCCTCCTTTATAATAGCATCAACCTCCCTTTTAACTTTCTCAACCACCTCTTCAATCCTTGCTGGATGGATCCTTCCGTCTGCTATCAATCTCTCAAGAGAAAGCCTCGCAATCTCTCTTCTTACAGGATCAAAGCAGGAAAGGGTTACTAACTCTGGTGTATCATCTATAATGAGGTCAACACCAGTTGCTGCTTCAAGAGCTCGTATATTTCTTCCCTCCCTTCCGATAATTCTTCCTTTCATCTCGTCACTTGGGAGGCTTACAGCAGTTACGGTCTCATCCGCCACATACTCACTTGCGTATCTCTGCACTGCAAAGCTGATTATCTCTTTCGCCTTTTTCTCTGCATTTTCTCTTGCCTCATCCTCAATCCTCTTTGCCAGCCTTGCTGCCTCAAGCCTCATCTCTTCTTCCACCCTTCTTAGAAATTCCTTTTTTGCCTCCTCCTCGCTCATACCTGTTATTCTTTCAAGTACACTCATCTGCTCTTTTATAAGAGCTTCATATTTTTTCTCTCTGTCAAGTAATTCCTTTTCCCTGTTCTGGAGCTCTCTTTCACGCTTTATTAGCTCCTGCTCTCTCCTTTCAATCTGCTCAAATCTTCTTTCAATTGATTCTTCCTTCTGTCTGAGCCTTCTCTCGAGATGATTGAGCTCGTGTCTCTTTTCTTTGAGCTCCCTCTCAGCCTCGACCCTGGCCTGATAGGTAATATTTTTTGCCTCAAGTTTTGCCTCTTTTCTTATGGCTTCTGATTCCTTTTTTGCCTCTTCAATCAACTTTTCTTTCTCATGCTCAAGAAGTGTCCTTTCTTTTTTTAAAGATTTTTTCAGGTAATTATAAAGTATCAGAGTGAAAGTAACGGCAACAGCTAATCCAGTAAACAGAGCAATCACTATTTCATGATTCATGCCTAGATCTCCTCCTTTCGAGTCTCTTTCTTATGACCCTTTCAAAACCCTCTTCAGAAGGTATGTAAAATATCTTCCGTAAGGGCATATAGGCCTGATTTACATAATGTCCCTCATAATCATGAGGGTATTTATAACCAGCACCTGCTCCAAGCCTTGATGCACCCTTATAATGACTATCTTTTAAATGAGAAGGGACAGGTTGAATGGCCCTGTTTTTTATATCTTCAAGGGCTGACTCAATAGCCAGATAGGATGCGTTACTCTTGGGAGCCTGTGCGACGTATATTGCTGCCTGAGAGAGTATAATCCTTGCCTCAGGCATCCCTATCCTTTCGGTAGCTTCCATTGCTGCCTGTGCAATTACAAGTGCCTGCGGATCAGCATTTCCCACATCCTCTGATGCACATATTACAATTCTTCTTGCAATGTAGAGGGGATCCTCACCTGCCTCAAGCATCTTGGCAAGCCAGTATATGGCTGCATCGGGATCAGAACCCCTCAAGCTCTTTATGAATGCTGAAATGGTGTCATAATGTTCCTGTTCATCATAATAGAGTGTTTTCTTCTGGACAGCCTCTTTTACATTTTCAGCAGTGATAATCCTTCTGCCATCCCTTTCATCACTTATGAAAAATGAAAGCTCCAGAATATTAAGTGCCTTTCTGGCATCACCCTGAGAGAGTGAAGCTATATATTTCAAAACCTCATCACTGCAGAAGACATTTTCTCCACCAAGCCCTCTTCTGTCAGAAAGGGCTCTCTTAAGGATAAGGATTATCTCCTCCTCATTCAATGGATAAAACTGAAATATCATTGATCTTGAAGAAAGGGCAGGTACAAGACTGAAAAAGGGATTATAGGTGGATGCACCTATTAGGATAATCTCACCGGATTCAACAGCAGGAAGAAGGGCATCCTGCTGGAGTTTGTTAAATCTGTGAATTTCGTCAATAAAAAGTATTGTCCTTATCTTTTTTGCTTCCTGAAGAGCATCCCTTATCTCCTTAATGCCTGATGTGACAGCGTTTATGGAGAGAAACTGAGAACTCGTTCTTCTTGCAATAATCCTTGCAAGACAGGTCTTACCTGTTCCAGGAGGGCCATAGAATATAACGGAAACAAGCCTGTCTTCTTCAATAAGCCTTCTTAATGGCTTTCCAGGAGCAAGAAGGTGTCTCTGTCCTACAAATTCCTCTATATCTTCAGGCTGCATCCTCCATGCAAGAGGCTGCCGCCCTGAAGTAAATAAATTCATATTTAGCCTCTTAAATTAAGATTATTTTCTCTCCCTTAAGGAGAGTCAGGCTGGTTATAACGGAGGGATTTTCTTAGGTTCCTAAAAGGTATACATTTTTTAAAAAATCTATATGAAAGGTCTTAAGACCCATATATATCAATAAACCCTCGCGACCAGCCCTCTTTATCCCACCCTGCGGTGTAGATGAAAAATTAGATCCCCTATTTAAACAGGTGGGTGCCTCTAAGGAGACTTCAGGCTTCCTCCTCCAGGAGGCATGCACACCGTACTCCTTTCTCTGGCTCCCTAAATAATCTAATTGCCGGATCAACTTTATCATCTCAATCACCTGCAGGGCAGGTAATATATTTTACCCTAATACAGTCTTTTTCTCAACATAAAAAATTGGTCGGGGCGACCCGATTTGAACGGGCGACCACTCGCACCCCAAGCGAGTGCGCTACCAGGCTGCGCCACGCCCCGAATCCTATATAACACTACCTGTAACCTAACCATTTAAAAGCTCAAGTATATTCTTGAGTTTTGATTTTATTTTCTTAAGTCTTTCTCTTGTCTCAGAGTCGTTGGTGTCCTTTTGAGGATTAGACTCACCACTTTTTTTTATAATACCAAATTTCTTTCTCACACCCTCTATCGTATATTTCTCCTCATAAAGCAGCTTCTTTATCGTAAATATAAGGTCTATCTCTCGTCTTGTATAAATTCTATGGCCTGAGCTGGATTTTCTTGGTCTTAAAAATGGAAACTCTGTTTCCCAGTATCTAAGGATATAGGGCTCAAGCCCTGTTATCCTGCTCACCTCACCTATCCTGTAAAAAAGCTTCTCGGAATAAGAAGTGTTATTGCTATGCTCAGGAACAAAGCTCATAAAATCCTCATTCAGACCTTGGTAAGACTTCTATCTCTTCCTTTAACTGAGAGCTTATCTTGAAGCTTATCACCCTTCTTGGCTTTATCTCAAGGGTAACACCTGTTTTCGGATTCCTGCCGACCCTTGAGCCCTTCTGTCTTACATTGAAGGTACCAAAGCCTGAAATCTTTATAGATTCTCCCTGACTGAATATCTCCTTCATTGTATCAAATACTAGCTCCACAAAATCATAGGCCTCCTTTCTGGTGAGACCTACCTTTTCACAGAGTGTATTAACGATCTCTGCCTTTGTCATATAACCTCCCTCTATCTGCTCAAAATCAAGACTTTAATCCCCTATGGAATCTCGCGTTCTTAAAGGACTTTTCTGAAAAGCTTTGATATTTAATTATATTTTGGCAGGGCAGGAAAGTCAACCCTTTATGCCCTTCCTTTAAGATTTTGGAATCGGATACCATATAATATGCTTAAAGAATTCATAATTGAGAAGATAAAAAGAGAAGGGCCTATCACCTTTGAAAACTTTATGGAGCTCTGTCTTTATCATCCAGAGCAGGGTTATTACATGCGCGCTGATGCAAAGATAGGTAGAGATGGTGACTTTTATACAGCACCCCATCTGCACAGGGCGTTTGGAGCTGCTGTGATGAGGCAGATAGAGGAATGCTGGAACATTATGGAAAGGCTGGAAGATTTCGTGATCCTTGAGATAGGTGGCGGGATGGGCTACCTTGCAAATGACATTCTTGATTATGCAGAGGGAAGGGAAATCTATTCAAAGCTTAAGTACTATCTTATTGAATTAAACTCATCACTCAAAAGAAAACAGAAAGATATACTTTATAAACATTTAGATAAGATAAGATGGTTTAATTCAGTCTCTGATATTGTTCCCTTTAAAGGTTGCATCCTGTCAAATGAACTCTTTGATTCATTCCCCGTCCATATAATTGAATCAACTGAAAATGGAATTAAAGAGATCTATGTAAATACTGACGGAGAGGATTTTTTTGAAATTAAAGGCGAACTGAGTGACGGTATAGAAGAATATATCAGGGATTTTTCCATAAATCTGCCCGAGGGTTTCAGAACAGAGGTTAATCTGAGGATAAAGGAGTGGTTAAGAATAATTTCAGGAATTTTAATAGAAGGATTTCTTATTACTATTGATTATGGCTATCCAGCCTGGCAGTATTATGGAGAGGACTATCCTCAGGGAACTCTTCAGTGCTATTACAGACATCTGAAATCAGACAATCCCTATATTCATATTGGAGAGCAGGACATAACAAGCCATGTAAATTTCAGCTCCCTTAAAAAATGGGGAGAGGAGCTTGGTTTTAAAAGTATAGGTTACACTTCACAGGGAAGGTTTATCGTCTCGATGGGAATTGATGAGATAATAAATGAACTCATAAAACCAGAGGATTATTCCTTTGAGATTCCTAAACTTAAATCACTCATTATGCCAGAGGGCATGGGAGAATCCCATAAGGTCATGATTCAGTATAAGGGTAAGGGCAATCCTCAATTAAGGGGGTTCAGGCTCAGGAATGAACTCCTGAAGCTCTGAATTCCTCAAGCCATTTAAGGCTTTTTAAGAAATGTTCGGGCTTATGAGCCTCTATTGTATAGATAAGGTCTCTATTACCAATAGTCTCAAAAAGCTCCATCATATTAAAAGTTCCCTCATCCACAGGATAATGCTGGTCTGCGGTTCTATCGTTATTATGAAGATGGAGTTCCTTTATATAAGGAAGAGTCTGAGAAAGCCACTCCTTGAGCGAGACCCTTGAAAAAAGATTGAAATGCCCTGTATCAAAACAGAGACCAAAATTGGGAGCATGAATCTGCTCCATAAGAAGTCTCAGATTTGTCGGCTCATCTTCAAAGATGTTCTCTATTAAAACAAGAAATCTATCCCCTACTCTATCAAGTATCTCCCTCCAGGTCCTGATGCTTCCCTCAAGCCATGGTTCTATCTTCAATCCGTATTTCCACTTTTCATACCCAGAATGGAAGACTACCGCTTTAACACTGAGTTTGCTCGCTATATCAACTATCTTTAAAAACCTTTCAATAGTAACCTTTCTAATTACAGAATCAACAGCACCTGGAGAAAGGTCCATAAAGGGGGCATGGATTGTGAGTTCAGGGACATAGTTGAGGCTATTTTTAAATGAAAGGATTTCACGCTCCTCTACATTATCAAGTATATGGGCACTGATATAGACCTCTAAATTAATCTCATATTTATTGAGCAGTTCTCTGTGTAGACTTATCTTTTCGTAAGGAATATGGGCATGAGGTCCCATAGAAGACCTCATGCCTTGGTGTCAGCTGTTTGGCTGGAGCTTTTCTCAGATTTACCTGAAGAACCATTTCCTCCATTATCTGAATTCTTCCTCGCATAATCTGTAATATACCATCCCTGTCTCTTATACACATCT
>JAOACK010000067.1 GCA_026417875.1 Thermodesulfovibrionales bacterium
ACAGGTATTGAACCTCTTCCCTTGTACTTTCATCTGTAACAATGGCTGGTGTGAAGTCCTCTTCCTGAACCTGCTCCTCTATTTCCTCTATAATTTCTTCTTTTTTACTTCTCTTAGTTTTTATTCCTACAGAAAAGAGTGCCACAGGACTCATCATTATAAGAGAAAATATGAAAAGCATAAAAGAAAATACAAAAGAACCAAAGGTTGAGAAAAGGCTCTGGAGAAATCCTGAAATAAGAGTTCCTGTCATACCCCCTAGAGACCTTTCGGTGGAAAAATTAAAAGAATTTTCAACTAAACCCATGAGTACAGAAAGGGAAATCAGAAAAAGTAAACTTCCTGCCAGATAGATTATATGACCCTCTTTATGTAGAAGCCTTCGAAGTCCCCATATAATAAGAAAGAGTGGTATAAAAAAGGCTGAAAAACCAAAGAAAGAAAAAAGGATATCTGCAAAATTTGCACCTATAACACCACCATAATTCTTAACAGCTTTCTCAGAATAAGTAAAAATGGAGGGATCCTGTGGTGAATAGGTAATCAGTGAAACAAGGCAGAATAGTCCCAAAAGAATAGAGGATATCCCTTTAAGCTCATTTTTTAACCTTTTGAACTCCATATCAAAGATATTTTAGCCTATTTAGAAGAATAAGGCTACTGTATGTATTTATTCATATGACTGGAAAGCATTGAGTTTCATAACTAAGATTTTCAATAGAAATCTATGCTTTTCCCTAAAATGCCGAAATAGTGTGCAAGTTAGTAAGAGCTGAAGAGATTTTACGTACACAGGCCTTACCCCACAGAACTATCAGGGAAAGGATTTCATGAAAGTCAGGAAAAATTCAGGTTGACCTGATAGGTACATCAGGATCTGAGCTTGCTGGATGCAATGAAAATGCATCAGTGTAAGATTTTTTAATAAAACCAGAGCTAATCCTTAAATACGGGATTTCAAAAAAATAGGAATATGAGAGCAGCAAGTCCGAACCTATAATATACAAAAAGATCTATCCTGTGCCTCTGTAGATATTTAATTAAAAAACCTATGGCAATAAGACCTGAGATAAAAGATGCAATCATGCCCGACAGGAATATACTGTAATCTATCTGAGGCTCATGAATGAGTCTCTTAAAACCAATCAATGACGCTCCTGCAATAACAGGTGTTGAAAGCAGAAAAGAAAACCTTGCAGAATCCTCTCTTTTTAAACCCATTAAGAAACCTGCAGCTATTGTGATACCTGACCTTGAGACTCCAGGTATTAAGGCAATTGTCTGGAAAAGGCCAATAAACAGGCAGTCTATAAATCTTAGCTCTTCAATATTTTTTTTGCCTGATAACCTGTCTGTAAGTAACATAAAAAACCCTATCACCGATAGGCTTAAGGCAACAACAAAGGGATCTCTCAATTCCTTTTCTACAATATCCTCCAAAAAAATTCCAGTCAGCCCGGCAGGTATAGTTGCAATAATAATAAAAATTAACAATCTTCTTTCATGAAGGATAATCCTGACCCAGTCTCTGATGAAATATACCAGCACAGCAAGAAGTGTCCCTGCATGGAGGGCTATATCAAAGGTAAGGGTATCCACTGTGCCTTGCCATCCGAAAAACTTCGGAACAAGTATGAGATGGGCTGTACTGCTTATGGGTAGGAATTCAGTTATTCCCTGAATTATTCCAAGTATTACCGCCTCAAACATGGAAGGTATTTTACCATATATGATTTGAATCATGTAATGACATGTCAAGTAAGGTTATAATAAATCATGAAAGAAAGCTGCCCAGGAAGCAGAGAGATCACCCATCCCTACCCGGAACAAATCCGCTGCCCTTACTGTTACAGAGAGAATGAAATATGGTCAGACGAGGTAGAGATAGAGTGCAGGGGATGTGGAAAGACCATTTCAAGGGACATGAAGCCCAATTGCATACTCTGGTGTCCTGCTGCTAAAGAGTGCTTGGGTGTTGAAAGATATGAAAAAATTATTAAGGCAATAAAATGATCCAGAAAGTTTTTTGAGGGAGGGCAAAGCCCTCCCTTTATCTTCAGTGTTGAGCAGGAAAGAATGTATAACTGACCCAGACAAGAACAAAAAGAAGTATTATACCAAGCACCAGACTCCAGGTAATCAGCTTTTTTTCAACTGGCAGGAGTTCTTCGTATTCCATCTTTTTTAATTCCTCTGCCACCTTCGGCTCTTCGGGCATATTAAAATCACCTCCTCCTTTATTTGTGAAATTTTAAGAATTATCCACTTATTATTGGAGGTTTTACTCCATGAAAGAAAATCCATGATATCAGGAGCCCTATCCAGAGAATGAATCCGAATAGACATATGAGATATACAAGTGCCAGTTTTCCAATTCCTTCCTCCCACAGCTTCCTGAAATCAGATACTACACCAATAGTAAAGAAGGTTATAAGAAAGAATAGAACTCTAAGGGCATTTGTTCCACCGGTCGCTTCTTTCGCAGCAGTCTGAGTCTTTTTCTCAGTAGCTATTGAGTCCTTGAGCTCCTTTATCCGTTCCTTACTGAGGTTAATCCTTTCAATAATGGCAGCCTTTTCAGCCTCTGCCTTTGTTGCAAGGTCCTTTTCAAGGCTAGCTATTTCTTTTTCTATCTTTTTAATCTCATTTTCAGCAGGTGTTATTTTGGCAGTGAGGGGGATAGCAATGAGGAGTATCACTGTAAAGGTTATGGCATAACCGAGAACAAACTTCGGAAATCTATTCCATATTTCTGATGCCCTGACCTTTTCACCAGGTTTGCATTCAATCTTTGCACACCATATCACAGCAAGTATAAAGGCCCAAATACTTATAAAGATATCTATAAAGAGCTTTGTGGTTGAGGCTGCCATCAACATCCACCCTGGATCATATTTAATTCCAGCAACAGTCTCTGCCTTTGCCCTTATAAGGGCATCAACAACCGCACCGCTTGCAAAGGCAGCTCCATCTGTCTTAACAGCAAGACCCATCCAGGCACCTGCAACCATCGGTTCTTGCCAGAGAAATGCCTGAGCAAAGAAAGGAAGTATGATTAATTCAATTACTGCAAATATGACTACAAGTGAGGAGACCATTATGGGTACAACTGGTCTGGCTTTTATGGCACCGCCAGTTGCTATTGCTGCTGAGACTCCACATATTGATATACCTGATGCGAGGGGCGCTGCCCATTCCCTGCTGAATTTGAAATATTTTCTTGCAATTAGATAAACCAGTGCCCAGTAAATAAGGTAGGCCTCCACAATTGCACAGAGCCCCCTGAAAAGCACTGCTGATGCAAGACCAAAGGCTTCAGCTGACTTGAGTCCCAGCAATGCACCCATAAGGGCAATTGCTGTCTTAATATATAGCTCAGGTCTAACAGCCTCCTTAAGAAAATTGGCAAGTCCTGGAAGAAAGTTTCCGATAAATAATCCCACAAGAAGGGCAATAATAAATCCTGCCTCTCCAGTAAGTTTCAGAGACCAGGGAATACCTGCTTTTTTTGCATCAGTGGCTGCAATATAGGCATAATGACCTGTAAGCCAGCAGGCATAGCTTATCCAGAAAATAATCGTGAATCCTATGGCAAATCTTTTTACATTAGCACCGAGAAGACCTGCGCCAATACCCATAATGGCAAGTAGAAATATATATGTCAGGAAAAGAGACAGAAAACCAGAAAGTCCTTTCCTTTCATAAGTCTGTCCAACCTGGAGACCTGAGGTATCCTTCACAGTTATTGTCTCTTCCTTGCCATCAGATTTTTTAATTGTTAACTTGTTACCTTCTATCTTTGTGATCTCGCCTTTAAGAGGAAGAAGTGCGGAAGATACAGGAGTTATTGCCTTTTCAAGTTTTGTCCATTCCTTTGTAGATACTACCCACCCAAAGGTGTTTATGCCAGCAAAGGAAAGAAGCGAAATTGCAAACAATACCATGGCAAGCCAGAAGGCTAACCAGTCTTCATTTAAAAGACCTTTTTTCTTTTCTTCCATACTGAGACCTCCTTATACTTATTTTTTTAAAAAAGAAAATTAACATAATTTGATATCAGGTCATAAAATCACCTCCGGACACCAAGAGTTCATGTCTTCTTACAAGCAACAGGTATGCCTGAAAAAGTATTTTTAAAATTAAGAACTTATAAATAAGGAGTAAACTGAATTGTTACCTTAAGGGAACTGGTAAGTAATTAATGTTCCTTTTCAGGAACATCAGACATATCTATTTTATATTCTTTGAGCTTTTTCCAGAGGACCTTTCTGCTTATTCCAAGTCTTCTTGCAGCCTCCTGTTTTTTTCCACCTGTCTCTTTAAGAATGTTCATTATCAGTCTTTTTTCAAACGAAATTATACATTCACGAAGAGTTAAATTTTTTGAGATGCAGTCTTCCTCAAATTTTGTGGACTGAATAAATTCTTCTGGAAGATTTTTTATTTCTACAATTCCGTTTTTTGAAAGAAGGACGGCCCTCTCGATAGCATGTTTCAATTCCCGGACATTTCCCGGATAATTATAAGAAAGAAGAATCTCATATGCAGATGGCGAGATGGATATATCAGGTCTTGAATATTTAATCTTAAAATATTCAAGAAAATGTTCTATAAGATGAGGGATATCCTCTTTCCTTTCCCTCAAGGGAGGTATACAAATTGGAACGACATTGATTCTGTAATAAAGATCTTCCCTGAATCTCCCTTCCCTGATAAGATCCCTGAGGTTTTTACTCGTTGCATAAATGCACCTTACATCTACCCTGATTGTGTCCTTTCCACCCAGCCTTGTAACTGTACTATCTTCGAGAACCCTGAGGAGTTTTGGCTGAAGCTGTAGAGGCATATCCCCGATCTCATCAAAAAAGATAGTGCCACCGTTGGCAAGCTCAAATTTTCCCTTTCTTGTCTCTGATGCACCTGTAAAGGCCCCTCTTTCATGTCCGAAGAGTTCAGATTCAAAAAGTGTCTCTGGTATAGCAGCACAGTTAATCTTTATATAGGGTCCATCTTTTCTGTGGCTCCTGTTATGGATGGCATTGGCAACAAGCTCTTTACCCGTACCACTTTCACCCTGAATGAGAACAGGAACATCAGTAGGTGCTATTGACTCAATCTTATCAAATATCTCTTTCATCTGATGACTCACTCCAATAAGCTTTTCATAGCCTGCTTTTTTAATGGACTCCTTGAGCTGTATTACCTCTTTTTCAAGTTTTCTAAAATTGAAAAATCTTTCTATAACAAGAAGAAGCTCTTCATTAGAAAAGGGCTTTGCAATGTAATCAAAGGCTCCATCTTTTATTGCCTGGACAGCTGTCTTTATTTCCGCATAGGCAGTTATGATTATAACTCCTGTATCAGGATAGGTAGATTTAATCTCTTTTAGGATAGTCATGCCATTCATTCCGGGAAGCCTTAGATCTGTTATTACGAGGTCAAAGTAACTTCTCTTAAGCAGTTCAATGGCCCTATCACCGCTTTCAGCTTCCTGAACAAGGAAACCAGAGGAGCTCAGAAAGTGACTCATGCCCAGCCTCATGGCCGGATCGTCTTCAATTATAAGAATCTTCTCTTTCATTTTGTAATGGGCAGTTCGATGATAAAGGTTGTCCCTCTTTCAGATGAATATACCCTTATTTCTCCGTTGTGCTGTTCAATTATGGATTTACTAACAGACAGGCCAAGACCTGTACCCTCCCCTACTGGTTTTGTTGAAAAAAAGGGATCAAATATGCGGGGTAATATGTGTTCAGGTATCCCGGGACCTGTATCAGTAAAGCTTATTAAGCATTTACCCTTTTCCACACTGGTTTTTATATTCAGTAAACCCTTTCCTCCATCCATGGCCTGAATGGCATTTAGTATTACATTCAGAAATACCTGTTCCATTTTGTTTCTGTCAATCATCAATTCCGGTATGTCTGAAGCAAAATCTTTTATTACAGTGATACCCTTCTTTGTAATTATATATTCTGTAAGACTAAGTACATTTTCTATTATTTTATTTACAGAACAGGGAGCAATAACAAGTTCTGTCTGTTTTGAAAAATCAAGGAGCTGTTTTATTATGTCCTGAATCTTCTTGAGACCTGTATTTATAACCTCTATGTGTTTCTGTCTTGTAAGTTCATCCATCTCTGTTGAGATAAGATTATTAAAACAGAGTCTGATACCTCCTAGAGGATTATTTATCTCATGTGCAAGGCCTGCCGAAAGCTGTCCTATTGCGGCAAGTTTTTCTGTCAATCTCATCTGTTCTTCAAGCTGCCTCCGCTCTGTAATATCCTTTACATAATGGACAGCCTTTATTACCTCACCTTTATCATCAAATATCGGATAAAGATGAATATAATAATGCCTTCCTTTTTCGTCATCCCAGTATTCAGCTAAAGGTCTCTTTTCTTCTTTCAGCCTTTTCAGAAAACAGACAGGACATATTATGTCAGGATCACATTTTTCTGGTTCGCATTTTTCTATAAAAACAGCTTTTATACCCTGTTCTCTCCATTTTCTGTATGCACTGTTTGTGAGTTCAACAGTGCAGTCAGGTCTTATGAGAGCAAGGGGATCTGATATACCCTCAAATATGGTCTTCAATGTCTCTGTCTGTTTTTTCATCTCTTCCTGTGCCTCATAAAGGTGTCTTGCCATCTGATTAAAGGATGTTATGAGTTCTCCTATCTCATCCTTCGACCGAACGTAAATATTCTGATTCAATGGTTCTGTGCCATTTACAATATTTCTAAAAATTCCTGTAAGTTTTCCTAGCGGCCTGGTAACAAGACCCCAGAAGGCACCCCGAAGGGAGAGAAACAGAAAAAAGAGAGATACTGCTCCAAGCAAAAATGTTGAAATTGCAATACCTTTTATCTCTGCAAGGGTCGCTTCAAGTGGCACAAGGACGGATTCCACTCCTATTATATCTCCTTCTTTCCAGTTAAGATCTCTCGTTCTACTGTACCTTCTTATAAGTGCCTTTGGTGCATCCTTCAATCTTCCATGACATAAAAGACAGCCACGCTCTACAAAAACAGGTTTGGCCCTTATGAGATACTCCTGACCATCTTTTTTTATAATTCCGTTCCACACAGTCTTTTCTCTATTTTTATAAAAAAATTCTATAAGACTCCTGTGAAGTTCATCGGCTGTATTTTTAGGATTCAGTGGATCAGTTGAAACTCTGCTGTAAATATAATCTCCCAGTTCTTTATTAAATCTCCTCATTACACTGAATCTTACATGCGTAGTGGACATTGCCTCAACTATAAAATCATCTCTATGGTTTTCTTTCAGGATATTGAACATAGAAGGTCTTAATTCCTCCTTAACATAATCACCAACAGCATCAATCTGAGCAAGAATTATCCTTGTCTTTTCACTGGCATCTTCAAGAGCTCTGTTTTTAAGATGACTATACAGGGCCACAGAAAAGATAACGCAAAAAATGGTCAATATAATAGCAACAGACAGGCTGAACTTCGTACTTAATGGAAGATTTTTGAATCTCATCATTTAATTTTAATTGATAAGGAAATGGTGAAGCAAGAAAAAACTCGAGACCCGAATTTTTATGTTTGGATTGCAATTTTAAAAAAGGCTGAAGATTTTATTAAATGATTTTTGTTATAATGAAATATATTTTAAATGGAGGTAAGGAATTGAAGGTATCAGAACAGGCAATTGAAAGATTTAAAAAGATACTGAGGGAATCAAAGGCAGAAGATGGAGGGATAAGGATATTTCTTTCAGGGGGGTGAAGGCCCTCTCTGGCTATGGACATAGCCAAAGAACCCTTCGTAACAGATAAGGTAATGGAGTTCAATGGACTAAAGCTTTATCTTGACCTCTGGGCTCAGAATCTACTATCTGAGGCTACGATTGATTATTCCGAAGGTTACGGTTTCACCATAACTGGTGCATCAGAGCCAGGCTCATGCTGTAGTTGATGAGTTCCTTTAAGATAAAGAAAGAGCAGATTGAGAATCTTTTTGTAGCACTTTCTCTTTCTTACAGGATTATTGGGCCAAAGATTGAGTCCGGAACTCTGGTATTTTCAGAAATTACATTTAAGGACCTTCCTATTCATGTAAAAGATATCCAGGGTCCTGGCCGTTTTAGACTTTCTGAAAAGAGGGAAGAGAGCCTTTTTTCTTTTTCAGTTGGTCCTGATTCCTTTAAGAGATTTCTTTTTCCAACAGAAGAAGAGATCCTCACCTGGAAATATAATAAAAAATCATTAATCATTGAATCATTTATTAGTCCTGAAAGACCTGTCATACTTTTTGGTCTAAGAGCATGTGATATAGAGGCTCTCAAGCTCTATGACAGGATTTTCTCAGAAGATGATTCTTACAGGAAGAAGAGGGCAAACTCTGTTACAATTGCCATAAACTGTCTTAAACCCGGCGATAACTGCTTCTGCTATTCTCTTAATACGGGACCTGAGGTTAAAGGAGCCGATGTTGTTATTACAGAGCTCAAGGAATATTTATTGATTGAGATAAATTCGGATACACTTTTACCATTTCTTGCTGGTATTTCTTCTCAGAAACCGCTATCTGAAGATTGGGAAGAAAAAGAAAGGATTCTCAATAACTGCAAAAATGCTTTTAAAAAACAGGTTGATACTAGATTGTTTAAAACTCTATTTAAAAAGATTGAAGATCCACTCTGGGCTCAGATATCAGAAAAGGACCTCGAATGTGGAAACTGCACTCAGGTCTGCCCCACCTGTTTCTGTAATTCAACATACGATAGAATTAAGCTGACTTCTGTATCAAAGAATGATGTAAAGGGCACAAGAATAAGGACTTGGGACTCCTGTTTTTCAAGAAATTTCGCAAGGGTTCACGGAGGCAATTTCAGGCTCTCAAGGAGAGCCAGGTACAGACACTGGTTTATGCATAAATTTCTTTATATGGAGGAACAATTCGGTATGCCAGGATGTGTTGGTTGTGGAAGATGCATAACCTGGTGTCCTGCTGGCATTGATGTAACAGATGTGCTCGGGAGGCTCCAGCAATGAACGGACAGTATGTTTTTGAGGCCTCTATTAAATGGATTAAAAAGGAGACCAGAGATACCTATTCATATGGTCTAAAAATTAAAGATAAGGAGATGTCAAGGAGATATAAATTCAGGCCAGGTCAGTTCAACATGCTCTACATTCCAGGAGTTGGAGAATCTGCTATCTCTATAAGTTCATCACCTTCTGATCCAGAACTTACCCATACAATAAGAATAGCCGGAGATGTAACAACAAGGATCTCGAAACTTAAAGAGGGTGATGTTATAGGTATCAGAGGACCTTTTGGAAACGGCTGGCCTCTTGAGGAAATCGAGGACAGAGAATTGATGATAGTTGCTGGAGGTCTAGGTATCGCACCCCTTAGA
>JAOACK010000068.1 GCA_026417875.1 Thermodesulfovibrionales bacterium
ACCTGTCATAAATATGAGCGGATTTTCATCGGCGAATGGGTCAACTCCTGGCTTTTTTAGGTGATCCCAGAGTATTTTTACTCCAACACCTCTTCCACCAACGAATTTAGCAAGGTCTTCTTCTGCAATTTCTCTTTTTTCAATCTTTCCATTTGTGAGGTTTATATAAAGTATCCTTCCATAGTATCCGCCAATTTTACTCATTTTACACCTCCTAAATCAGCTACTCCATACCATTGTTTAGACAAAGTTTTGGCTATTTTTTGAGGAGACTGTCCATAAAATCTTCTATTTGTGTTTACCTCTACCATTGATAAAGCATCAAAGGGACATTGTTTTACACATTGAGGGTCTCCTCCACAGAGATTGCACACTGCACGGGGTTTACCGGTTTTAGGGTCAAGCTCTAATACTGCAGTTCTTTTTTCTGCACAGGCTTTGGCACAGCTACCACAGGAAATACATCTTTCTAAATCTGTTTGAATGGTTAAGGTTTTATCATCTCTGTATATGGCTTTCCTTCCTGTTTTGGGCTCTGGGTTAACAGGACAGGCATTTACACAGGGTGCATCAGGACACATGGCACAGACATTGGGAATATCTACGTCAGGATTAAAACTATGGATACGAATTCTTGAATGAGTGGGATTTCCAAGTCCGGAAAGTCTTTCTCCATTAATGATTACAGGATTATTATAAGAAGAACATACTGCTTCACAGACTCTACAACCTGTACATTTAGAGTAGTCAACAACCACCATTTTAAGAGTTTTCTTCTGAGGGTCAGCCCAAGCAATTGAAAATACTCCATATTTTTGAGCCAAAACCAAAGCAGCACCAGCCCCAGCAGCCTTTAAAATCTCCCTTCTTGTAAATTTTCTCTCATTCATTTTTGCCTCCAAAGTTTGAAATCTATAATTAAATTATACACTTTAAATACTCAAGTTACATTAATTTTATCGAAAAAAAATTTACTAAAAAACATGAAATAGCCAACTATATGTTTTTATTATAATTTTCATATAAAATAAGTAAGTCCCATGACGCCAGAACAAGAAGCGAGAAAAAGAATTGATAGCCTCCTTGAAAAGGCTGGCTGGGTTGTTCAAGACTATCAGAGAATAAACCTTGGTATTTCCTTAGGTGTTGCTGTCCGAGAATTTCCTTTAAAGTCAGGTATTGCTGACTATTTACTTTTTGTAAACAGAGTTCCAGTGGGAGTGATTGAGGCAAAACCAGAGGGTACAACCTTAAGCGGAATTGCTGAGCAGACAGAAAAATACGCCACCAACTTACCTGATAATCTTCCTACTATATCAGAAACACTTCCCTTTGCCTATGAAAGCACTGGTATAGAGACATTTTTCAGAAATCTCAAAGACCCAGATCCCCGTTCAAGAAAGGTTTTTGCTTTTCACCAGCCCAAGACATTGCTTGAATGGTTTAATGAGGAGGAGACTCTGCGAAGTAAGCTTAAGAAAATGCCTCCTCTTATTCCTCATGGATTAAGGGACTGCCAGATTGAAGCAATCAAAAACCTTGAAAGGTCGCTTTCAGAGGACAGACCAAGGGCATTGATACAGATGGCATCTGGTGGGGGAAAGACTTTTACTGCTGTTAGCTTCATTTACAGGCTAATAAAGTTTGCAAAGGCAAGAAGAGTCCTTTTTCTTGTTGACAGAAGCAATCTTGGAAGACAGACAAGGAACGAGTTTCAACAATATATAACTCCTGATGATGGCAGAAAATTTACAGAACTCTATAACATCCAGCACCTTACCTCAAATACCCTTGACCCCGTAAGTCGTGTATGCATTACAACCATACAGAGACTTTACTCAATGCTCAAGGGAGAACCTGAATTTTCTACTGAACTTGAGGAAGTATCAGGATTTGAGTTATATCCACCTCAGATAGAGCCTAAGGAGGTATCTTATAATCCTCAGATACCTATAGAAACCTTTGATTTTATTGTTACAGATGAATGCCACAGGTCAATCTATCATATATGGCGGCAGGTTCTTGAGTATTTTGATGCATATATCATAGGACTTACTGCCACACCCTCAAAGCAGACACTGGGCTTTTTCAACCAGAATCTTGTAATGGAATACAGCCATGAAAGGGCAGTTGCAGATGGAGTAAATGTTGGATATGAGGTATATCGCATAAAAACAGAGATTACAGAAAGGGGAAGTAAGATTGAAGCAGGCTTTTATGTTGACAAAAGGGATAAACTCTCAAGACAGCTCAGGTGGGAGCAGATTGATGAAGACCTTGAATATGCTCCTTCACAATTAGACAAAGAAATTGTTGCACCAGACCAGATAAGGACAATAATAAAGACATTTAAAGAGAAACTATTTACAGAACTATTCCCGGGAAGGACCGAAGTTCCTAAAACTCTAATCTTTGCAAAGGATGACTCACATGCAGAGGACATTGTCCATATTGTAAGGGAGGAGTTTGGAAAGGGGAATGAGTTCTGCAAAAAGATTACATACCGCACAACAGGAGAAAAACCCGAAGACCTGATAGCAAGTTTCAGAAACTCTTATAATCCAAGAATTGCTGTAACAGTTGACATGATTTCTACAGGGACAGACATAAGACCACTTGAATGCCTAATTTTTATGAGGGATGTAAAATCCAGAGTATATTTTGAGCAGATGAAGGGCAGGGGCACGAGGGTTATCTCTCCAGACGATCTTCAGGCTGTCACACCAGATGCTATTCATAAAACGCATTTTATTATTGTGGATGCAGTTGGTGTATGTGAAAATGATAAGACAGACTCCCATCCCCTTGAAAGAAAAAGAAGCGTTCCCTTTGATAAGCTCATTCATTCAGTTGCTCTTGGCAATAGAGATGAAGATACCTTGAGTTCGTTGGTAGCCAGATTAAGTAAGCTTGATAGAGAACTTAATGAAAAGGACAGAAGGGAGATTGAAAAGGCAGCAGATGGAAAGCCTCTAAGAGAGATTATAAACAGGTTACTGGATGCTATGGACCCTGACAAAAGCTTTGAAAAGGCAAAAGAGAGCTTTAATACGGAAAATCCATCTCAAGAAGAGATAAAGAAAGCATCAGAGCATCTGATTAACGAGGCATGCAAACCCTTTGATAACCCTGACTTTAGAGAAATACTCATAACGATAAAAAAGAGGAATGAACAGATAATTGATACAATTAGCAAAGACAGAGTCATCCTTGCAGGATTTGATGAAACAGCAAAAGAAAAGGCAAGGACAATAATAGATACATTCAAGAGATTCATTGAAGATAACAAAGATGAACTCACAGCCATTGAACTCATATACAAAAAGCCATACGGAAGACGCCACATAACCTATGAAGAAATAAAAAGGCTTGCCGAGGCAATCCAGAAACCACCTTATTATCTGACAACTGACCTAATATGGCAGGCTTATGAACAGCTTGAAAAATCAAAGGTCAGAAAGGCAGGACCACAGAGACTTCTTACAGACATAATATCTCTGCTCCGATTTACACTCGGCATAACCGATGTTCTTACATCCTTTTCTGAGATTGTTGAGGAAAAATTTCAGGATTGGCTTAGAATACAGGAATTATCTGGGAAGATCTTTACACCAGAGCAACTTGAATGGCTTATCATGATAAAAGACCATATTGCCACATCATGCTCAGTAGAGATAGAGGATTTTGAATATGCACCCTTTTATGAAAAAGGTGGAATAATGCGATTTCATAATCTATTTGGCATGGAGTCAAATGAGATTTTGGAAGAATTAAATTTGGTATTAGTTGAATGAAATGGTTATTTAAAAATCATATTCTTGAAAATAAGTGAAATGTAGTATATATTTTTAGTATATATCATTATGGAGGTAAGTATGAAAAAATCAAAGCTTTTTAAGAATGGGCAGAGTCAGGCTGTGAAGCTCCCGAAAGAATTCAGATTAAAAGGAGAACATGTTTTTATAAAAAAGTATGGCAATAATTTAATACTCATTCCAGCTCAAAGTTCTTGGGATTCTCTGATAGCCAGTCTTGATAAATTTTCCGATGATTTCATGATTGATAGAATTCAAGATAGAGATGAAGATAAGGGAATTCTTAATATGAATTTTATATTTGATAAAAATCTCAAGGAATAAAAGGCTTTATTTTTTATTGATTAGAGTGAAGACAAAAAGAAATATAAAGGCTCCTAAAAGTTCAATGCCGCTTTTTGAATCTTTTCAAAGAGAAGATAGTAAATCTGAGGTTATTACCAATAATAAGCCTCTTCCTCAAGGCTGGGTTTTAGTGAAATTGGGGGAAGTATGTTTAGAACCTCAATATGGATGGACTACAAGTGCGAGTAAACGAGGAAAACTCCATCTATTGCGAACTTCAGATATTACCTCAGAAACTATTGAATGGGATTCTGTTCCGTTTTGTAAAGTAGAACCGCCAGACATAGAAAAATATATATTGAGAGACGGAGATATTGTTATTTCAAGGGCTGGTTCAGTCGGTTTTAGCCACCTTATTAAAAATCCAAAAAAGGCTATTTTTGCTTCTTATCTTATTCGTTTTAAGCCATTAATAAACGAACAATTTTTGGCATATTTTTTAAAAAGTCCTTCTTATTGGCAGTCTATTTCGGAAAAGAGTCTTGGTATTGCTATTCCTAATGTTAATGCCTCTAAGTTAAGACAAATTCCAATCCCTCTCCCTCCTTTATCAGAGCAAAAGAGAATTGTTGCAAAGATTGAGGAGTTGTTTACGAGGTTGGATGCAGGTGTGGAGGCTTTAAAGAAGGCAAAAACGCTAATAATGCGTTATCGTCAAGCAGTTTTAAAATATGCCTTTAATGGTAAGTTAACAGAAGAATGGCGGAATAATAGCAAATCATTGAAAGAGAATGAGAGAAAAAAAGCCAATTTAAATGAAGAGATTCTTCGCTTCGCTCAGAATGACAAAGAAAAAGAGGCTAACAATGACCTTCCCCATCTACCAGAGGGATGGAGATGGGTGAGATTGGGGGAAGTTGCAGAGATTAATCCCAAATTTAATGGAGATGATATTTCTGATGATATAGAAGTTACTTTTTTGCCAATGAAATGCGTTAAAGAATTAACAGGACATCTTGATCTAACCAATATTAAAAAATTGTCTGAGGTTAAAAAAGGATATACCTCTTTTGTTGATGGTGACGTGCTTTTTGCAAAAATTACACCATGTATGGAAAATGGTAAAGTTGCAATTGCATATAATTTAAGAAATAGTATAGGCTTTGGTTCTACCGAATTTCATGTAGTTAGGGTGGGCAAGTTGCTTTTAAACAAATTTTTGTTTTTCTTTTTTATCCGAGAAGATTTTAGAAAAGATGCTCAAAGGCATATGACTGGCTCAGCAGGACAGTTGAGAGTTCCAGTGAGTTATATGCAACAAATCTATATCCCCCTCCCTCCTCTTCCTGAACAGCATCAGATTGTTTCAGAAATTGAGCGGAGGTTTTCTGTGATTGAGCAGATTGAAAGGGTTGTTGACCAGAGCCTCAAGCAGGCTGACAGGCTTAGGCAGAGCATTTTAAAGAGAGCCTTTGAGGGTAAGCTCGTGCCTCAAGACCCCAATGACGAACCTGCAGAGAAATTATTGGAGAGGATAAAACAGAAGAAGGAAAAAAATAAATAGAGGTTAACCCTTCTGATATAATATAAAAAACGAGGAGGTGAAACATGAGGGTTTTAAACTATAGAATTTTTCTCAGAAAAGAGCCCGAAGGTGGTTACACAGTCACAGTTCCATCATTACCGGGTTGTATTACTTATGGTGAGACAATAGAGGAAGCAGTTAAGATGGCAAAAGAGGCAATTGAACTTTATATAGAAACTCTTGCTTCACACGGTGAAGAGATACCTATAGAAGATAGTATATTTGAAACTACTGTGGCTATAGAAGCCAATGCCTAAGCTACCCTCACTAACTCCTCAAGAAGTCATTAATATTCTTGAGAAAAAAGGCTATATACTTGAGAGAATAAAGGGAAGTCATCGGATATACCGACATCCTGAAACAAGGAAGATGGTAGTTATACCATATCATAAAAAGGATCTGCCAAAGGGTACACTTCTTGAAATATTAAAACAGGCGGGGATAACCAAGAAAGAAATAGAAAAGTTGACTTAGGAGATTATATGCCCAATGAGTCATCAACCATAGTACAGAGGATTTGGAACTACTGCCATGTTCTTAGAGACGATGGCGTTAGCTATGGAGATTATGTAGAACAGCTTACTTATTTACTATTTCTCAAGATGGCTGATGAGCAGGCAAGACCGCCTTTTAACAAGCCATCAATCATTCCGAAGGGTCTTGATTGGCAGAGTCTCATTGAGAAGGATGGAGACAGTCTTGAGGTTCACTATCGTCATATCCTTGAAAATCTGGGAAAAGAAAAGGGTATGCTCGGTGTGATATTTAGAAAGGCTCAGAATAAGATTCAAGACCCAGCAAAACTTAAAAGACTCATTGAACTTATTAATAATGAGACATGGACAGGGCTTGATATTGATGTAAAAGGTGAGATATACGAGGGATTGCTTCAGAAAAATGCAGAGGATGTAAAGGGTGGCGCAGGACAGTACTTTACTCCAAGACCCCTCATTAAAGCAATTGTAGAATGCATAAAACCTGAGCCAGGGCAGACAATCCATGACCCTGCCTGTGGAACCGGTGGCTTTTTGCTTGCTGCTCATGAGTATATCTCAACAAAATACAGACTGGACAAAGAACAGAAGAGATTTCTGAAATACAATACCTTTTCAGGAAAAGACATTGTTGACAGTGTTGTAAGGCTCTGTGTGATGAATCTCTATCTGCATGGCATAGGTGGAGAGGAAAGCCCTATCTCTACTGGTGATTCGCTTATATCTGATACAGGAGAGCGTTTTGACATTATTCTTACAAATCCTCCTTTTGGGAAGAAAAGCAGTATTACCATAGTAAATGGAGAGGGTAAGGCTGACAGGGAATCCCTCACCTATGAAAGACAGGACTTCTGGGCAACCACATCAAACAAACAATTGAATTTTTTACAACATGTAAAAACTATTACAAAGATTAATGGCAAGGTTGCCATAGTTGTGCCTGACAATGTGCTTTTTGAAGGAGGCGCTGGAGAGACAATCAGAAGAAAGTTGCTTGCTGAATGCGATGTCCATACACTTTTGAGACTTCCTACAGGCATATTCTACGCTCAGGGAGTAAAGGCAAATGTCCTTTTCTTTGATAGAAAACCTGCCAGCGAAAAACCCTGGACAGAGAAATTATGGATTTATGACCTGAGAACTAATATGCATTTTACACTTAAGACAAATCCCCTAAGATATGAACATCTTGAAGACTTTATAAGATGCTATAATCCTGAAAATAGAAGGAATAGAGAGGAAACAGAACGATTTAGGGCATTCACCTATGAAGAGTTGATTCAAAGGGATAAAGTAAGCCTTGATATATTCTGGCTTAAAGATGAAAGCCTTGAAGACTCAGAAAACCTTCCTTCTCCTGATGTAATTGCAAGGGAGATTTTAGAAAACCTTGAATCCGCCCTTGAAGAGTTTAACAGTATTTATGAGGAGTTGGATAGAAGATAATTTAAATAATTAGACTGGAAAAATTTAAATATCGGTATAAATTTAAGAATCTTTCCGTTAATAGTCTCTTTAACTTCTATATCCTTTGTTATCATAAAGAGCTTTGAACAGTTTATAATCTCTGAAACCTTAAGCAGAGCTCTTATTTCTCTTTTTTTGTATTGGGATCAGAAATATCCCAGCAAACCTGAATATGACTTAGAATATCTTTACCTGCCTTTATTACAAAATCTATCTCCCCTTTTCGCGGTTCTTTGAAGTAAAATATCTCCATTTCTGGTATTAATAACTTTTGTCCAAGCAGATGAAGATATACAAGATTTTCCGTATGTCTACCAATGTTTTCACTAAAAGAAAGCCCCATAACATTGGAAAGAGCTGTATCAATTGAATAAACCTTTCTTGGCGATTTTTCTATTTCCTTTACTTTATATGAAAATCTTTTAACAAAAGACAGTAAAAAGCAGTCTTCCAGATATCTTGAAAATTTGTCAACCGTATCCTTGCTAATCTCTAAAAATTTGCTAATAGATGTATTTGTAACCATTGCGGAAAAATTAGTCAGATAGAATCTAAGAAGTGACCTTATTTTTTCCAGATTTTCTTATCTTATGCCTTTTTATGAGATCTTTTTCAAGAATATCACTAATGTATGAAAGAAGAATCTCTCTCTTATTTGAGTTCAATACAACTTCTGGAAAGCCTCCAAATTCAATGTATTCTCTGAATAACGCTCTTAGCTTCAACTCATTGAGTTCCTCAAAGGATTTAAATTTAAGAAACTCTTCAAAGGATAGAGGCATTACATTTAGGTCAAGATGTCTTCCTGTAAGAAGTGTGGAGAGTTCTTTACCAAGGAGTTTTGCATTTGAGCCTGATATTATCACATATGCCTTTTTTAGCTCAAGTATTTTCAGAACCCATTTTTCCCAGTCCTCCACTTCCTGAATTTCATCAAGTAAGAGATAAACCTTGCCTTTTGGCTTGAGATATTCAATATAAGTTTGATAGAGTCTTTCAAGCATTTGTGGATTAAGTTCAGTAAAACGCGGGTCTTCTAAGTTTACCATCATAATAGAATTTGCATAAGTGCCATTACTCATCAAGCTTCTGGCAAATTGTCTCATTATATAAGTCTTACCAGCTCTCCTTGGTCCTGTGATTACAGCACAAAAACCGTCCTGGACTAAACTTTTTAACTTTTTAAATAGAATTCTCGCTTAATATCTGAATCTAATTCCTTACTCCAAAAATTCCAGTATTCAAGAATTTGTAGGATATCATTATCTTTCATTTGGCTGTTATAACACAATTATTAGCTAAAAAATAAAAATTTTGGCTAATAATTCAAAATTATTAGCCAAAATTCTAAAAAGGGTAGAAGGCAATCAAGTTATTTGTCAGTGTTCACACATTCTCTACCATCTCCCATACACCACATGGACAAATTCCTACGCAGAATCCACAGGCAATGCATTTGTTGTCATCTACCACATATTCATATCTTCCATCAGGTTTTTCCACTCTACTTATGGCACCCCAATAGCAGGTCATCTCACACA
>JAOACK010000069.1 GCA_026417875.1 Thermodesulfovibrionales bacterium
TTAAAACTCCTTTGATATTCCCTCCATAAATCTGTTAAACTTAGGTCAGTGAGTTCTACTTCCATGGGTGTGTCCTCCTTTCTTTAAAAATTCATTGTTAGTTATGAGGGATACGCCCTTTTTTAAAATATCAATTTAAGCAGAAGATTTTACATTACCGTATTCCTGCCAATTTTCTTCAGCTTTAGAGCAGAATAACTTGCTTTTAAAGACCTGCCCAGTTTAGCTATAATGAAAAATGGAACAACTCTTAAATACGGTGAAATTAAACTGCAACATCTCAGATGCTAAGTACTGGGGTCATTTTTCTGTATGCGGTCTTCTCATGAGAATGAGGGAGCTTTACAGGTCTGAAACAGGACTTAAACCATGGGACCCGATCCCTAAGGAAAGTATTATGCAATGGATAGCTGAAAAGGAATCTCTCTGGAAAAGTTTGGAAAATAGAGAATTTGAAACCCTTATTATAGAAGATTTCCTTTTCAGTCCCTTTGATATACCTGAGATAAATCTTCATTTAAATAATAGAGGTTATGTTTACGGTGCCGGTTACGGACTTTATATGAAGCCCACATTTTTCATAGCAGACATGGTAGAAAGAAGGGAAATCAGTGATTACACTGTATACATCTGCGGAAAGGAACATGTCAGAGACCTTTTCTCCTCAGCTGCCATGCTTCAGGGAGGGTGTATATTCATAAGGCTTGAGCCACTCAAGACACTTCTATGGGAAAAATTTCTCAATCTTCGCACAAAGGAAGCTCCTGACATAAAAAGGGTCTTTCAGAGATACGGAATAGATCCTGACAGCCATCCTGACGAGGAATTTGAAAAAAGGCTCAATGAACTTGCAGCACGATACTCCGAGATGCTCCTTTATCATGAAATTGCAGAATCAGTAGAAGATGTCCCTGAATGGACAGAACTCCTTCTTTCAATAAAAGAAAGAAGGATTGAACTTATTCTGAGGGCACTGAAGGACCATCTTGCTGATAGCTCGGATTACGGTCCTATTAAAAGGGCAATAGAAAGAGGGGAGAGTGAGCTTCTGAATTTATACATTGATTTTATGGAAGGTTACAGACTTGTTATATATCCACAGTTCATAGATTCTGTGAAAAGTGGGGATCCTGAAAAGATTGAAACCCTGAGGCAGGAGACTTATAGAAGATTCCTCTCATTAAGAGACAGGATAATAGAGCTTTACAGAGATAAAAACATCGAAGAGATCAGAACTCTTTTAAAAAAAGAACTGACAGGACTTTAAAAATCCTGTTCAAACTGTTAAAATAAAAAATAAATTAAAAATTAATCAGGAGGTTAAGGTGAAAGAAGGAATTCATCCAGAGTATAAAGAATCAAAGGTAATATGTGCCTGTGGAGAGACCTTTATGACAAGGTCAACTAAACCAGTATTAAGGGTTGATGTCTGTTCAAAATGCCATCCTTTCTACACAGGCAAAGAAAAGATTGTTGATGTAGAAGGAAGGGTGGAAAAATTCAAAAAGAAATACGCAAAGAAGGAAAGCAAAGCAGAAAAATAATAGTAAGGATAGAGCTTGTTGTCTACAAAGACCCTTTAAGGGTCTTTGTAATTTTTGAATAAAAAAATGTTCAAAAAAACAATTATATTTCTTAATACCTGGCTTTTAGCTGCTGATTCAGAAAAACGCATTCAGGTCGGAGGTCAGGCTGTTATTGAGGGTGTCATGATGAAGGCACCTGAGGGCTGGAGTGTTGCTGTGAGGGATACTGAAGGAAAGATCAGGACAAAAAAGGAGGGACTTAAAAAAGTAAAACCCTTCTTTAGACTTCCGTTCATCAGGGGACCGGTCATTCTCTTTAGTACACTCAGGCTTGGCTTGAAGGCGCTTGAGTTCTCAGCAAATATTGTAGCAGAATCTTCCAGTGAAAAAAAATCTGGAGAAAATTCATACAAAGAGAGCCAAGGTGAAAAAAAGGAAAATTCTTTAAGCGGGTTTTCAATGGCCATAACTATACTATCTGCTTTTTTAATAGCCCTGGGACTTTTCCTTCTTTTACCTGTTTATCTGACAAAACTCACAGGACATCTATTTAAACCTGTTGATGAGAATCACCTTCTCTTCAATCTTGTAGATGGTGTCATAAGAATAATAATTTTTCTTCTTTATATACTTCTTGTAGGACTCTGGAAGGATATGAGAAGAATCTTTGAATATCATGGAGCAGAACATAAGGTAATCCATGCCTATGAAAAGGGTATACCACTTGAGATAGATGAGATAAAAAAATTCAGTCCCTGTCATCCCAGATGTGGCACAAGTTTTCTTATGATAGTAATGCTTATAAGTATACTGGTCTTTTCCTTCATACCTGAGGATTACAGTCTTTTTGAAAAATTTATATCAAGGCTTATTCTCATCCCTTTTATTGCAGGGCTTTCTTATGAGGTGTTGAAGCTTTCAGCAAGGTATGGCAATAATATTTTTATAAAGAGCATGGTTATACCAGGTCTTTTTCTTCAGAAACTTACAGCCAGAGAACCAGACAACAGCCAGATAGAAGTTGCCCTTGTGGCCCTTGAGGAAGCTCTTTCTTTCAGCAACTCTCTTGCCATTAATTCTAAAAAATTTTAAATCACTTTTAAATAAATGTTAGACAAACTTCTTACTATAGAGGAAAAATACGAGGAGCTTACCAGGCTTCTGGCAGATCCCTCTGTTCTTTCTGATCCCCAGAGGTACCAGAAGTATTCTAAGGAACAGGCAGAACTTCAGCCCTTGATTGAAAAGATAAGAGAATACAAAAGGGTTATCAAGGAAATTGAAGAGGCTGAGGATATTCTTAGAGGCGGTGATGGAGACCTGAGGGAACTTGCACAGACTGAGCTTTCTCAACTAAAGGAAAAGAAACCCGTTCTTGAAAAGGAGTTGAAACTTCTTCTTCTACCAAAAGACCCCAGGGATGAAAAGAATGTAATCCTTGAGATAAGAGCAGGTACAGGTGGTGAGGAGGCTGCTCTTTTTGCAGCTGACTTATTCAGGATGTATTCCAGATATGCAGAATCAAAGAGATGGAAGGTGGAGATAATAGATATTAATTCTACAGGCCTTGGTGGAATTAAGGAGGTTATCGCAGTAATTCAGGGTAAGGGTGCCTTCAGCAGGCTTAAATATGAAAGCGGAGTCCACAGGGTTCAGAGGATACCTGTTACCGAGGCAGGCGGAAGAATTCATACATCCACAGCCACCGTTGCCATTCTTCCAGAGGCAGAGGAGGTTGACATAAAAATAGATGAAAGAGATCTCAGAATAGATACCTTCTGTTCCTCCGGTCCGGGAGGACAGAGTGTCAATACTGCCTATTCTGCTGTGAGGATAGTTCACATACCAACAGGCATAATTGTCCAGTGCCAGGATGAAAGATCCCAGTTAAAAAACAAAGAAAAGGCAATGAAGGTTTTAAGAGCAAAACTTCTTGAGATGGAGAGGCAGAAGCAGGAAGAAGAAAGAGCAAAGGAGAGAAGACAGCAGGTCGGCACAGCAGAACGCTCAGAGAGAATAAGGACATATAATTTTCCACAGAACAGGGTAACAGATCACAGGATAGGCCTCACACTTTATAAATTGCAGGATGTACTTGATGGGAATCTTGATGAGATAATTGATAGCCTTATCACCCATTACCAGACAGAAGCACTTAAAGAGCTTCAATGAATAGCCTTAAGTGGCTGAGGGAAGCAAGGGAAAGGCTCAGGTCTTCAGGCATAAGATTCCCTGAAAAAGAGGCAGAGGAGATTCTTTCCTTTATCGGAATCAATCCTGTCTTGCTTTACAGGGATAATCCAGAGTTAAAAGAAGATGAACTCAAAAAATTACAGGAGATTCTTACCAGGAGATTAAAAAGAGAACCACTTCAATACATTCTCGGTTATGCTGAATTTCTTGACCTTAGACTAAAAACTAAAAAAGGGATTCTTATCCCAAGACCTGAGACCGAGCTTGTTGCTCTGGAAGCAATAAAGGAGGCTGAAAGGTTAAGTGAAGAAAATATTTTTATCCTTGATCTGTGTACAGGTAGTGGTTGTATAGCTATTTCTGTAGCAAAAAGAATCAAAAACTCAACTGTTTATGCCATAGATATATCAGAAAAGGCAATTGAACTGGCAAAGGAAAATGCATCACTAAACAGTGTTGAAAATATATATTTTTTAAAGGGTAACCTCTTTGAACCCATCAAAGATATTGGCATTTTTTTTCATATAATTACTTCCAATCCTCCATATGTAAAGAGTGAAGATATTTCCAGTCTTGAGCCTGAAGTGAAGGACTGGGAACCTATTGAAGCACTTGATGGTGGAGAAGATGGTCTGGACTATTATAGAAAGATATTAGAGAAAGCACCTCAATATCTTAGACCCGGTGGGTGGTTAATCTTAGAGCTTGGCACAGGGCTTTACAAAGATGTTCTATCTCTGGCAAAATTATATAAGTTTCACAATATCTCAGCACTGAAAGATCTTTCAGGGATTGAACGAGTTTTGAAATGTCAGCGAGGAGGTTTTTATGAAGATTCTTATTCTTACAGGTAGTGAGTCTGATCTTGTACTTGCAAAAGAAAGTATAAAGGTACTTGAAGAATTTGGTATCCCCTACAGGATTGAGGTTGCCTCAGCTCACAGGTCTCCTGAACGGGTTATAAGAATTATTAAAGAGGCTGAAAAGGATGGAGCAGAGGTAATAATTGCAATGGCGGGAATGGCAGCCCATCTTCCAGGTGTTGTTGCAGCTCATACAATACTGCCTGTAATAGGAGTGCCTGTGAATTCATCTCCATTAAATGGAATAGATGCCTTGCTCAGCATTGCCCAGATGCCAGGAGGTATACCGGTGGCAACAGTTGCTATAGGGAAGGCTGGTGCAAAGAATGCTGCAATACTTGCAGCTGAAATTCTTGCTCTAAAGGACCAGAAGCTCCAGAAGAAAATAAAGGCTTTCAGAGAAAAGATGGCTGAGGATATTGAAAAAATAGATGCTTCATCTTTGATAAAGGCAGAGACTAAATAAATTCAATTCCAAATACTCTGACATCTTTATCCGGGGCGTAGCGCAGCCCGGTTAGCGCACCTGCCTTGGGAGCAGGGGGTCGGTGGTTCAAATCCACTCGCCCCGATAGTGCGCCTGTAGCTCAGTAGGATAGAGCAACTGCCTTCTAAGCAGTGGGTCGGGGGTTCGAATCCCTCCAGGCGCGCCAGATGTTATAATAAATTGTGGCGAGCGTAGCTCAAGGGTCAGAGCACTGGACTGTGGCTCCAGGGGTTACGGGTTCGAATCCCGCCGCTCGCCCCATAATTTAATCCCTAATCACTCACAATAAGGCACTCTATACCCCTTTTCTCAAATTCTTTTTTCAGTTTCTTTATCATACAAATAAAAAATCTATCTTCCTTTGCCCAGAGAAGTTTATATTTTCTATATACCCAGTCTGCATAGTGATAATTAAGCCTGTCAAGGATTATGTAGTCAACCTTTCCATAAAGAAGATCAACAAGACCCTCAGCTCCAGGAAGTATTGGAGCGATCATTGCAAAGGTTTTGATGCCTCCTGAATGGAGTATCCTTAGTGCTTCTATTCTTTTATCTACAGGCGGTGCATGAGGTTCAAAGATCCTTCTTATTCTCTCATCAGCAGTTGTGATTGTAAAACCAACCTCTATATTATCTGACCTTACCAGTACATCCCTGTCCCTTAATACAAGAGGAGATTTTGTCTGGATTGTAACAGGCCAGTTATTATCAATGAGTATTTCAAGGCATCTTCTTGTTAATCTGTATTTCCTTTCAACAGGCTGATAGGGATCGCATACTCCGCTTATCCATACCCTGCCCTTTTTCTTAATCTCTGAGCTAAGGAGTTCAGGAGCATTTATCTTTACATCAACAAAGTCACCCCATCTCTCAGAATGGCCAGTGAACCTCCTCATAAACATGGCATAACAGTAACGGCATTCGTGCTGACAGCCTACATAGGGATTTAAACTGTAATCATAGACAAGAGATCTTGTGAGGATGGTTCTGGCCTTTATTTCTCTGATTATCATTTTTACATTTTAAAACATTTTTTGATTTGAATTCCTTTATCAGGAATTGAGCTTTGTGAGACATTAAACTAAAGGCAGACTAAGAAGAGGCTTTAGACATGTAAAATTCATTGAATTAACACATTGAGTTAAAAATAGAAAAGAAGATGAAGCAGGGTGGAGGAGATTAGGAGGTCGAAAATTACATTATGATTTTAAGAAATTCGAAATTTCTGCGGGCATGCTATCAAACGCTCGAGTAAAGATTGAGCATACAAGATAAATCTAACAAAATGATGTTTCTATTCTGGACAGGTTAGTTTAACCTATCTTCTTGCCTTTATCTTGAAGACAAAGTCAAAATTCCGGATATCCTCCCATCTGTATCCCCTGAGTGTTGACCTTGTATCATCAAGAGCACCGTAAGGATTACCAGGTATATAAAACCAGTTCATTATTACCTCACCGGAATGCCTTAGTATAATCCAGTATCTACCTTTAGTAAGTTTAATCTTTTCAGGAAAGGTGAAATCTATCCAGTAGTAACCAGGCCTTCTGGGTATGTTCTCAAGAAAGAGGGGATGTGACCTTACGCCGGTCATACCAGGTCTTCCTTGCTCATCATTTACCAGGTCTATGTAAACTGTACCGTCACCTCCGAATTTCCTCATTGCGAGACTAATCTTTTCTATCTCTAAGGTCTCAGGTATTGTGAATGCCTGAGCATAAACATATCTTGATGTAACATACTCAGCAGTCTCTTTATCAAGGATCTTCATGCCTCTGTCGCCGCTTACCTGATAGAGGTCCACAATTGCTGGAAATTCCATATTACCGAACTCAAAGATATTACCCTCTGGAAGGGATGGTATTTCTGGTTCTTTCTGAGGTCCTATGTCTGGCGATTCCCTTCTTGCCATAAATCTGTTACTCAGAAGATAGGCTCTGGGCTCCCTCTCTGGTACTCCAGCTGGTTTAAGGTTTATACTGTCAGAGATAAATCTCGCATCAATAAACTCATTGTATTCTGGCAGATAGGGTGCTGCTCTCCAGGAGTCATTTATATAATCAGAGTCAGGACCGTGAGTCTGCTTTATATGTCTTGATGAGGTAAATTGCTTGGACTGCTGAGGATCATAGCTTAGCCAACCAAGGTCGGGAAAATAGACCTCTATCCAGGCATGTCCGCCCTGACCTATACTCTGTACGAGATAGTTATTTTCATCAAGAGGAACCTTCCATGACTCTTTTAGTGTGATACCTCCTGCAATCCTTGCAGGGATGCCAGCTGCCCTTAAGAGGGCAATATTAAGATGGGCAAGATTCTGGCAATTGCCTCTTCCTCTCCTGAGTGTCCAGAGCGCATCATACTGCTCAGGATTATAGGTATATTTAACATTGTCAACCACATAATTGAGTATTGCGCTTACAGCTTCATACTGAGTGGAAGCACCAGAAGTTAACTCTCTTGCAAGTCTGATAATCTCTGGTGAATCGGACTGGACAAGTTTTGTAGGCTTGAGAAAGACCTTTTCTTGCTCTGGAATATTCTTTAAAGGGAATAGAGAATTAGAGCCCTCAGGCCTGAGCTCAGAGGAAATCTCTACCTCAAAATCTATCTTCACGCTCACAGAACTCCTGAGCCCGTACCATGTAGCAAGCCTGAATCTGTTTCCAAAGGGATCTATCTCTTCCTTAATCTCAGAAGGCTCTGGTGAAAATCTTATTTTCATATTGCTCACCTTCTGACTCACCAGTCTGTTTGAAAAACTTACCGGAAGACTGAACCGGAAACTCAGTTTACTGAGGGGCTCAACAACGCTAAAACCAATCTGTTGACTGACCTTTATTCTGCTCTTAAGACTTCCGTCAAGCACAATGGTCTTTGAAAAGGATTGTTTGGCATTAAATGTTAATAAAAGAATAAAACAGAAAAGAATCCCTATCAGGTTTTTATTAAAGCAAGCCTTTTTGTATATCTTTGATGTCATAAAAATTGTAATTCTTAACATAGATTCTTAAGGCCGCACTCTCTGAAGGCATTCTCTCATATAAATGTAATACTGAAGCCATTAAAACTTTTTAAGACCGCTGCTTTTGCAATTTCATCCTTAAAGCAGTCCTGCTCTAGTAATTCCCGTTCCTTTTGATTGGAGATGAAAGCGGTTTCAATGATAACTCCGGGAATTTTAGAG
>JAOACK010000070.1 GCA_026417875.1 Thermodesulfovibrionales bacterium
CTTCTGATGGAACACCTATTTACAGTATAAGATACAGTGCTGAGAGGATACTATCGCCAAGGACTGCTTTTATATTAAAAGAGATTCTAACAGCAACAGTGAATGAAGATGGAACAGGAAGGCTTGCTGGAGTTGATGGAAATAGAGTTGCTGGAAAGACAGGTACAACAAGACTTTTTGATCCAGAAGTCAGAAGCTATTCTCAAGAAAGATATGTGAGCTCTTTTGTTGGATTTGTACCCGCTAAGGAACCAAAGATAGTTGCCATAGTTGTAATCGGAGAGCCCAAAGGAGCATATTATGGAGGCACTGTTGCTGCACCTGTCTTCAGGGAGCTTGCTGAGGCAACACTTTCTTACATGAGGGTACCAAGGGAGGATAGCACTGAACCTCAGGGATTACTGACAGCGGGTAAAGAAGAGCGAGGAGTAAGCAATGTAAGGAGGAGTCTTGAATCTCAATGAGAATAAGTGAACTTCTAAAGGGTCTAAATGTTGCTGTGGTACAGGATATCGAGATAAAAAATATATCCTATAATTCTAAGGATATAAAGGAAGGTTCACTCTTTGTTGCTATTAAAGGCCAGAGGGCTGATGGCCATGATTTTATCGAAGATGCGATAAAAAAAGGTGCTATTAGTGTTATCCTCGAGCGTGATGAGAAAAAATTAAAGGATAGATACAAGGATTGTCTTTTTATATTTGTTGAGGATTCGAGGACTGCTCTTGCAACTATCTCAAGTAATTTTTACGGAAGGATATCAGAAAGAGTTCCTGTTATTGGTGTAACAGGGACAAATGGAAAGACAACCACCACCTTTCTTATTAAATCCATACTTGAAACAGCAGGTATAAAAACAGGCCTCATAGGAACAATACATTATGAGATAGGAGACAGGATCCTTCCAGCATCCCATACAACACCTGAATCCCTTGATTTTCAGAGGCTTCTGAAAGAGATATACGATAGTGGTTGCAGAGCTGTAGTAGCAGAGGTATCATCCCATGGACTTGCCTTAAAGAGGGTTGACGGTACAGTCTTTAAAAGAGCAGTATTTACCAATCTTTCAAGAGACCATCTCGATTTCCACGGAGATATGGAGAATTATTTTATGGCAAAAGCGAGGCTTTTTACAGAACTTCTTGAAAATGGTGCACCGGCAATAATAAATAATGATGACGAATACGGGCTGAGATTAAAGGCTCTTGTAAAAGATAAGATGACTTATGGAATAATCTCAGGGGATATAAGGGCACTGAATATAAATAATTCCATTAAAGGGCTCAGTTTTGATGTGTCCTTTAATAACAGGACAATAAGTATTGAGTCACGCCTTACGGGTTTAATAAATGTATACAATATTCTTGGAGCCTTTGGAGTTACCTTCTCCCTTGGAATACCTATTGAGGCAATCAGGGAAGGAATAAAAAGACTTGAAAGTGTAAAGGGAAGATTTCAGAGGATTGATATGGGTCAGGATTTTCTTGTTGTTGTTGACTATGCCCATACACCTGATAGCCTTAAAAGATTAATACTCACAGCCAGGGAGATACTCACAGATTCGGCAACCCAACAAAGCTCTCCGGTGCCTGGACGGATCATAACCCTCTTTGGCTGTGGTGGTGACAGGGACAGAGGCAAGAGGCCTCTGATGGGTGAGATTGCAACAAAGTTGAGTGATTTTGTCATAATCACCACTGATAATCCGAGGTCAGAAGATCCAAATGAGATAATCGCTGATATCCTCAGAGGAGTTATAGGAGAGAATTATGCGGTCATACCCGATAGAGAAGAGGCAATAAGGCATGCCATAAAGAGTGCAGCCTCCGGAGATATAATCCTTATAGCCGGTAAAGGTCATGAGGATTACCAAGAGATCAAGGGACAGAGATTTTATTTCAGTGATGAGGAGACGGTAAGGAAGGTCCTTAAAGAAAGGCAGGTGCTTTATGCTTCTACTTAAAGATATAGTAGATGCCACAGCTGCAGAGATTATTTTTAAAGGACCTGAATCCTTCAGATCTCTTTCAATTGATTCAAGGACTGTGCAGGATGGAGAGCTATTTGTATGTTTAAGGGGCAGGAGGTTTGATGGACATGATTTTCTTCAGGATGCTTTGAATACAGCAAGCGGTGCAATTATAGATAATCCTGAAAAGATAGAGAGACTTTCATTAAAAAAGCAAGTTACTATACTTCTCGTTCATAATACACTGAGGTCAATGTGGGCTATGGCGACTGCCTTGAGAAGAAGAAGTATAAGGAATGTTATAGGAATAACAGGTTCAAATGGAAAGACAACAACAAAGGAAATGCTCTGGAATATCCTTTCCCTTCATGGTTCTGCTGTTAAGAATGAAGGAAATCTTAATAATGATATAGGGCTTCCACTTTCAATAATAAATAAAGTTGTTGGAGCTAATAATGATTTCATAGATTATGGAGTCTTCGAGATGGGTGCATCAAAACAAGGGGATATAAAACTCCTCTCAGAGATTGCAGAACCCGACTACGGTGTTATAACCAATATCGGACATGCCCATCTTGAGGGAATGGGTGGTATAGAAGGAGTTTACAGTACAAAGACCGAAATGGCACATTTTGTGAAAGTTCTCTTTATTAATGGAGATGATCAATATCTCAGGAGGATTAGGTCAGAAAAAAGAGAAGTTATTACCTTTGGTCTTGGAGAGGATTCTTCGGTTCGGGCAGAGGAGATAATTCTGGAGGAGGCCGGTTCTATTTACATGCTTAAAGCTGACATAAAAAACAGGTATTCTTCAAGGATAAAGGTCGTTACAGAGATAAGACTTAGCATACCGGGAATGGGAAATATTTATAATTCCCTTGCAGCAGGAGCGGTTGCCCTTTATCTTGGCATACCTGCGGAAATGGTTAAGAAGGGTCTTGAAGAATTCAGGGGTGTAAAGCTCAGACTTGAGATAAAGGAGATAGATGGCATAAGGTTCATAGTTGATGCCTATAATGCAAATCCTGACTCTATGAAAAATGCCATAAAAGAACTTGTGAGATTAAAAAAGACAAGGGCTATAGCTGTCCTTGGAGACATGCTTGAGCTCGGTAATTATTCAGAAGAACTTCACAGAGAACTGGGAAGAGAAATAAAAAGAGAAGGAATAGATATTTTTATCGGAGTTGGTACCCAGATGAAATATGCCTTTGAGGAAGCAAAAGAAAGAGGACTCTACTGCGCAGGATCTCCTGATGAGGCAGCTGAGTTGTTATCAAGAATTCTTTTACCGGGTGATACTGTGCTCATAAAAGGTTCAAGACTAATGGCTATGGAGACTATTTTTGAGAAATTACAGTTAAAAATAACAGGGGTGAAAGGGTAATGCTCGGTGAACTTCTCTATTCATTGAAAGATTATTTTTTTGGTTTTAATGTATTTAAATACATAACCTTCAGAACAGCGCTTGCTGTGGTAACAGCATTTCTCTTTACCTTTTTTACAGGACCGTACATTATAAGATGGTTAAGAAGACTATCCTTTACACAGGTCATAAGAAATGATGGTCCAAAGACCCACCTTACAAAAGAGGGAACTCCGACAATGGGTGGAATACTGATAATACTTTCCGTCTTGGTAAGCATGCTTCTCTGGGGTGATCTTAGTAATAAATATGTCCTTGTCATGCTTGTTTCCATTACAGGTTTTGGCTTAATAGGATTTTATGATGATTAT
This sequence comes from Thermodesulfovibrionales bacterium, assembly GCA_026417875.1. Classification (NCBI taxonomy): domain Bacteria; kingdom Pseudomonadati; phylum Nitrospirota; class Thermodesulfovibrionia; order Thermodesulfovibrionales; species Thermodesulfovibrionales bacterium. The sequence continues at coordinate 3,707 of JAOACK010000070.1, forward strand.
TTAAAGGTAATAAAAAAGAATCCTAAGGGTCTAAGGGCACTTAAAAAATTCGGCTGCCAGATAGGTCTTGCCCTCGCTATATCTATTTTTCTCTACCTTAATCCTGAAGATCCCTATAAGACTGCTCTTAGCGTACCTTTTTTTAAGAACATATTAATTGATCTTGGGCTATTTTATATTCCCTTTTCTATATTTGTGATCGTTGGTGCAAGCAATGCTGTAAATCTCACTGACGGTATAGATGGCCTTGCAATAGGTCTTGTTGCTATTGCTGTGATCGCCACTGGCGTACTTGTCTATATTGCAGGTCATGCAGGACTTGCCAAATACCTTCAGGTCCTCTATCTAAAAGGAACAGGTGAGCTCACTGTATTCTGCGGAGCAATGCTTGGAGCTAGCCTTGGATTCCTCTGGTTCAATTCCTATCCTGCAGAGGTCTTTATGGGAGATGTGGGTTCCCTTGGTCTGGGAGGTGCCCTTGGTACCCTTGCTGTGATAACAAAGCAGGAAATAGTTCTGGCTGTTGTCGGAGGTATATTTGTTATAGAAACTCTATCTGTAATACTACAGGTTGCTTCTTACAAATTAACAGGTAAAAGAATATTTAAAATGGCGCCAATCCATCACCACTTTGAGCTTCTCGGATGGAAGGAGCCCAAGGTTATTGTGAGATTCTGGATTGTGGGAATAATGCTTGCCCTACTGAGCCTCGCTACACTGAAGGTGAGATGACCGTGGAAAAAAAATTCAGGCTTCAGGGTTTAAAGGTTCTGGTTGTAGGGCTTCAGAGGAGCGGGATAGGTGCAGCTCTTATTTTAAAAAGACTCGGTGCAAATGTAAGGGCTACTGACCTCAAGTCGATCAAGGAGCTTGGTGAAGGTGTAGCGGGACTGATAAGGGAAGGCATAGATATAAAGGATGGCGGTCATGAGGAGAGAGATTTTTTAGAGTCAGACCTCATAGTAATAAGTCCTGGTGTAAGGACAGATATGCACCTTCTTAAAAAGGCTAAAGATGCAGGTGTAGAGGTCATCGGTGAGCTTGAGTTTGCTTTCAGGACTGTAAGGTCAGGACTCACACCCCTTAAGAGAGATATACCCTTTTATGCAGTGACAGGTACAAACGGTAAATCAACAGTTACAACACTTCTTGGTCTTATTCTCAATAACCATGGAATAAGGACCTCTGTATGCGGAAATATCGGTAAGGCAATAACAGCAGAGATTCTTGATATGATGGAAGGAAGGGTAGAATATCCAGATGCTTTTGTTGTTGAGGTATCAAGTTTCCAGCTTGAGACAATAAAGGATTTCAGACCTTCAATAGCTACGATTTTAAATATTACTCCCGACCATCTTGACAGATACAGGTCAATGGATGAATACATAGAGGCAAAGGCACGAATTGGTCTGAATATGAAAAGGGATGATTTTATTATTCTCAATGCTGATGATCCCGTGGTAATGAAATGCAGACAGATGACTGACTCTGAGATACTTTATTTCAGCAGAAAAGTGCCTGTGGAGGGAATATATTTAGAGAAGGGAGGATTGAAAATAAAATTTAAGGATAGGGAAGTTGAGATTGATATTAAAGATATGAAGATAAAGGGTGTTCACAATACAGAAAATGCAATGGCTTCAACCCTCATGGCCTTTCTTGCTGGTGCCAGTCGGGAATCTATTGAAAAAACACTTAGAGAATTCAGAGGGCTCGAACACAGGACAGAGTTTGTTGAGGAGATAGATGGTGTTTTATATATAAATGATTCAAAGGGAACCAATGTTGGTGCCTTAATGAAGTCCCTTGAAGGGTTCAGTAACATAGTGCTTATTGCAGGTGGAAGGGATAAAAAGGGAGACTTTTCAGTCCTCAGACCTCTCATAAAGGAAAGAGTAAAGGCCATGGTTCTTATCGGAGAGGCAAAGGAAAAGATCAGAGAGAGCCTAGGAGATTTAACTCTAACAGTATTTGCCTCTGATATGAAGGATGCAGTTATAAGAGCAAAGGAGCTTGCAAGAAAAGGGGATGTAGTACTTTTAAGCCCTGGATGTGCGAGTTTTGACATGTTCAGGGATTTTGAAGAACGCGGAAGGATTTTTAAAGAAATAGTGAGGGAGTTAAAAGGTGGTATCAGGAAGGATTGACAGGACACTCCTTCTAATAACTCTCACCCTCTCAGTTATAGGTGTGCTAATGGTGTACAGCTCAACCTCTGTATCACCAGAAACAGGGACACAGTCCTATTACTACCTCAAGAAACATCTCCTTACCTTTTTTATAGGACTCTTACTGATGATATTTTTTACATATACGGATATCTCAACAATAAAGGCAATGGCGATCCCTCTGCTTTTTTTCTCCTTCTTTCTGCTTCTTCTGGTATTCACAGGTCTTGGTTTTACTGCTGGTGGCGCAAGGAGATGGCTCAGACTCTGGCCAACAGTTTTTCAGCCTTCAGAGCTTGCCAAACTCTCAATGGTGATCTTTCTTTCATGGTATATGGCAAGGGAGAGGTTTGAATCTGATAGGTTAAGGGATATACTAATACCCGTCTTTGTGATGGCCTGTTTTCAGGTGGTTTTCATAAAACAACCTGATTTCGGTGCCTTTATGACCTTTGGAATATTAACCTTTTCAATGATATATCTGTCAGGTGCTAGACTGAGATATATTCTTTCTTTTGGTGTGCTCCTTATTCCAGTTATATATTACCTTATAAAAGAACCTTACAGATGGAAAAGGATTGTTGCCTTTCTTGATCCCTGGAGGGATCCTGCAGGAAGCGGTTTTCAGCTTATTCAATCACTCATTGCCTTTGGAAGTGGTGGGCTCACAGGAGTCGGACTCGGAGAGAGCAAACAGAAGCTACTTTATCTTCCAGCAATTCATAATGATTTCATCTTTGCCCTAGTGGGAGAGGAACTGGGCTTTATAGGTGCCTCCATTGTGGTGCTCCTCTTTCTGTGGCTTTTTTTGAGGGGAATGCGGATTGCAAAAAATACTGTAGATGGCTTCTCCTTTTATCTTGCCTCTGGTATATCTCTTATGCTTGCCATACAGGCAGTGGTGAACTTTGCTGTTTCTACAGGTCTTGCTCCAACAAAAGGTCTTCCACTTCCATTTATCAGTTACGGTGGTTCGTCCCTTGTTGTGAATATGACTGCAGTGGGTATACTGCTCAATATATCAAAAAATTCACAGGTCCCTTCAGAAAGAAGGGTTCATAAAAAGGATTGGCTTCTTGAAAGAAAAAAGGCCTATGTAAGGAAATTCAAAAAAAGGTGGCAGAGTAGAGGAAATATCACCTTATGAGGGTTATTATTGCCGGTGGAGGAACGGGTGGACATCTTTTTCCAGGTATTGCTGTGGCTGAGAGACTTAAGGAAAAAGGTGTTAGGGATATACTATTTATCGGTACAGAAAGGGGTATAGAAGCAAGGGTAATTCCAAGAGAAGGTTACAGACTAGAATTTATTAGGTCCTCGGGCATAGTAGGGAAATCTCTTGTAAGGACGTTTCAGGGATTGATTAACATTATACTTTCAATCATAGATTCCTTTAGGATACTGAGATTTTACAGACCTGATGTAGTCATAGGTGTGGGAGGATATGCTTCTTTTGGCCCTGTAGTTGTTTCAAGATTTATGGGTATACCTTCGATTATCCTTGAGCAGAATTCGATTCCTGGACTTGCAAACAAGGTTCTTTCAAGATTTGCTTCTGCTGTATGTATTACCTATCATGAAAGCTTTAATTTCTTCCCTTCTTCAAAGACAATACTAACAGGTAATCCTGTAAGATTGAGGATTATGGAGGGCTCAAGGGAAGGTGGTTTGAGACTTTTCGGACTTTCATCACAGAAGAATACGGTATTGATCTTTGGAGGAAGCTCAGGAGCAAGAAGTATAAACAGGGCGGTTGTTGATAGCCTACCTTATCTTGTCGATCTTAAAGACGCAGTTCAGTTCCTTCACCAGACAGGTGATATTGATTATGAGTTTGTGAAGGAGGCGTACAGGAAATACGGAATGTCAGGAACAGTTGCTCCCTTTATATACCAGATGCCTGAAGCTTATGCAGTAGCGGATCTGATAATCTCAAGGTCAGGTGCAACGACCCTTGCAGAGATAACAGCCCTTGGTAAGGCTGCTATACTCATACCCTATCCCTTTGCAGCAGGAAGACATCAGGAATTTAATGCAAGAAAACTTCATGACATGGGTGCAGCAATAATGCTCACTGAAAAAGAACTTAATGGCGAGAGGCTTGCTAAAGAGATAAAAAGGTTATTGAAGGATGAGGCTTTAAAAAGAGATCTTGAAAAAAATTCCAGGGCCTTCGGAAGGCCTGATGCAGCAGGCGCAGTGGTGAGTCTTATAGAGGCGGTAGTTAATAAAAAAAGGGGGAAAACAGGAGATGATAGTATGTGGAACAGGAAAGTTTAAAAATCCTTTTGATTACAGGATAATACATCTCGTGGGTATAGGTGGAATCGGCATGAGCGGTATAGCAGAGGTGCTGCACAATCTCGG
>JAOACK010000071.1 GCA_026417875.1 Thermodesulfovibrionales bacterium
GACAGCTCTTACGGGTGAGGTTATACTGATAAGAGATATAACGAGACTCAGGGAGATGGAAATGCAGTATGAGAGGAACAAGAGATTGATTGCCATGGGAGAGATGGCTGCTCATATAGTGCATGAGATAAGGAATCCCCTCTGCAGTATAGAGCTTTTTGCCACGATGCTTGAAAAGGAGATTCTTACTGATAGGGGCAAGGAATTATCAAGGGGTATATCATCAGGTATCAGAAGTCTTAATACAATACTTACCAATATGCTTATTTTTGCAAGACCGGGGAGTATAAATCCGAGACCTATAAGTTCTTCAGATATATTAAGCGGGGTGTTTCAGATGTTAGGGCCGATACTTAATTCAAGCAATGTGACCGTACACTGCTCCAAGAATGAATTTTTGCTTATGGGAGACAGGGAACTTTTAATACAGGCAATCCTTAATATCGTGATAAATGCCATTCAGGCAATGCCAGAAGGAGGAACTGTCTGGATAAATGTATATGAAGGAGATGGATTGGTTAATTTTTCAATCAGAGATACAGGCAGGGGTATAGAACCGGAGATAATGGACAGAATATTTGATCCCTTTTTTACAACAAAGGACAATGGAACTGGTTTGGGTCTTGCCATCACAGCAAAAATTATTCAGGCCCATGGAGGTCTTATAAATGTAAATAGCGAACCTGGCAGGGGAAGTGAATTCATATTATCATTGCCGAAGAGGGAGGAAGAAAAAACAGAGGTCTCAACAAAAAAGGGCCATTCTCTTATTACTGACCTCTGAGTTATCTTCTGGAGGTTTGGATGTCAAAAAATAATAGCTCCATACTTATAGTGGATGATGATCTTCAGATGAGGAATGCCCTTAGTGAAGCAGTAAGGAGCCTTGGCTATATGGCTGACATTTCCGATAACGGAAATTCCGCGATTGAGAAGTTAAAACAGAAAGCCTATTCACTCGTAATAACTGATATGAAAATGCCGGGCATGGATGGTATAGGACTCATAAGAGAGATAAGAAGGATAGCAGGAAATCTTCCTGTGCTTGTTATCACAGGATATGGAACAGTGGAGAATGCTGTTCTTGCAATGAAGAGTGGAGCAACGGATTATCTTATGAAACCCTTCTCCTTTGATGTGCTCAGAAGAGCTATAGAATCAGTGATAGAAAATACACCTACCGATAAAGAAGTCATAACGGAAAATCCTGAGCTAAAAAAAATACTGTCCATAGCAGATGAGCTCGCTAAGAGTGATATCACAGTTCTTATCACAGGAGAGAGCGGTACCGGCAAAGAACTCCTTGCAAGGTATATCTACAGAAGGAGCAGGAGGTCAAAGGGACCTTTTGTAGCTGTTAACTGTGCAGCTATTCCCGAAAACCTTCTTGAATCAGAACTCTTTGGCTATGAAAAAGGTGCCTTCACCGGAGCCGTTGAAAGAAAGAAAGGAAAATTTGAACTTGCTCATGAGGGTGTTATTCTGCTTGATGAGATCGGAGAGATGCCTCTTCAGCTACAGGCAAAGCTTTTGAGGGTGCTGCAGGAAAGGGTTATAGAAAGGATAGGCGGTACAAGAACCATACCGGTTGATGTACGGGTTATTGCAACAACAAACAGAGACCTTCAGAGGGAGATAAGGGAAGGAAGATTCAGAGAAGACCTTTATTATCGATTGAGTGTCTTTCCAATAAAGCTACCACCTCTCAGGGAAAGGCCTGAGGATATACCTCTTTTGAGTATGAAATTTCTTGAAAGGTTTTCGAAGGAAGCATCAAAGGAGATAAGGGGTTTTACAGAGGAAGCCATGAATATACTAATGGCCAGACAGTNGAGGGGAAATGTCAGGGAACTTGAGAACGTTATTCAGCGGGCTGTTTTTCTCTGCAGGTCAGATTTTATAGGGCCACAGGACCTCATGTTTGAAGAGGAGGAGAGATTTTTAAGAACCGGAAAAATAAGAGATCTTGAAAAGGAATTGATACTCAAGACCCTTGAGGAGACAAAGGGTAACAAGAGCCTCGCTGCAAAGCTTCTAGGCGTAAGCGTAAGGACAATAAGGAATAAGCTTGCACAGTACAGGCAGGAATTTCCTGATGGGAAAAAATTTCCTGTTTCAGACCCGTAAGCTGGAGTTTTTTGAATGGCATAAAATTTGAATTAAGGAGAGCAGGATGGCTGACGGTTTCAGAATACTTGAGGAGATTCTCAGATTTGCCGGTATAAGGCACAACCTTATAGTGTCCAATATAGCCAATGTTGATACACCTGGTTACAGGGCAAAGGATATAGAGTTTAAAAATTTGCTCAATCATGAAATGATTGAGCTCACTGTTACCTCTCAGAGACACATTTCCTCAGGCAACCAAGGTTCAAAGCTTGATATACAGGAGGATGAAAAAGGTGCATGGAAGGATAAAAACAACGTAGAACTTGACAGAGAGGTGGCAAAGCTTACAGAGAATGCCCTTTTATATGAAGCAGGTCTTAATATGCTTTCGGCAAAGATAAGGATGTTTAAAAATGCACTGAGGAGGCAGTTATGAAAACCTTTGGGGTTCTTGAAGTCGTAGCATCCTCTCTTCAGGCACAGAGGGAGAGGATGAATACAATTGTTTCAAACATGGCAAATGTACATACAACAAGGACAGAGGAGGGAGGACCTTACAGGCGAAAGGATGTACTTTTTACTGTAAAAGAGATTGAGGCAGGTAATGAGGTGCTTGAGGGTGTTCAGGTTGCCGGAATAATAAGAGACAGTTCACCGTTCAAAATAGTATATGACCCCGGACATCCTGATGCTGATGAGAATGGATTTGTAAAACTTCCTAATGTAGAGGTTCTTGAAGAAATGGTTAACATGCTCATGACCTTCAGGGCTTATGAGGCATCCATAGCGGCATTCAATACTTCAAAGAGCATGTTTATGAAACTCCTTGAGCTTGGAAGATTTTAAAAGTGGAGGTTTGAGATATGTCCGAGATAAGGGTAAATAATCTTCTGCATGTAAGAGAGAATCCATCAACAGTAAAGAGTGAAGACAGAGGAGATTCCTTTTCCCTTCTTTTAAGAGAGGCTATAGGGAAACTCGAGCAGATACAGTCTGATGCAGACAGAGCTGTCAGGGAACTTGCCACTGGTGGTGATATAACACAGGCAGTAATAGCTATGCAGAAGGCTGAACTCTCCTTTCAATTAATGATAGAGGTAAGGAACAGGCTGCTCAGTGCCTATGAAGAGATACAGAGGATGCAGGTCTGATGGCATCGCTAAATAATATTCAGCAATGGTTGAATTCCATGCCCCTTAAGAAAAAGGTTATGCTTGGGTTTATCCTTTTGATGACCGCGGGAAGCATTATTCTCTTTCTCTCGTGGTCACAGCGTGTGGATTATCAGGTTCTTTATTCAAACCTCTCTGATGAAGACAGTGGCATGATAATCCAGAAGCTCAAGGAGATGAGGGTTCCCTACAGGGTAACACCGGGAGGGATCATGGTGCCTTCAGACAGGGTATACAGTCTCCGGCTTGAGCTTGCTTCTCAAGGACTTCCTCAAGGCGGTGGCGTTGGTTTTGAGATTTTTGATAAAAGGGATTTTACTATGACAGATTTTGTTCAGAAGCTCAATTATCAGAGAGCACTACAGGGAGAGCTTTCAAGAACGATAAGGAGTCTTCAGGAGGTTGAGCAATGCAGGGTTCATCTTGCTATTCCTGAGAAAGGCCTTTTTACAAGAGAGGAAGAAAGACCGAAGGCATCAGTTTTTTTAAAACTGAAACCCGGAAGAAGACTCTCCCATTCTCAGATACAGGGTATAGTCCATCTTGTTTCAAGCAGTGTTGATGGTCTCAGCCCGGATGATGTGACTGTTGTTGACAGCAGGGGGGAACTTCTCACATCTCCCAGAAAAGATACCCTCATCTCTCTTACTCAGAACCAGATAGAATTCCAGCAGGCTGTTGAAAAGGAACTTGAAGAAAGGGTAGTAGCAATTCTTGAGCCTGTTGTAGGAAGGGGAAAGGTCAGGGCAAAGGCTTCCGCACAGATAGACTTTACAAAAACGGAAAAGACAGAAGAGATATATGATCCAGACAGTCAGGTTGTAAGAAGCGAACAAAAGCATATTGAAAGATCTAGCAAGACATCCCCTGGTGGCACACCAGGTGTTTCATCAAATATTCCAGGAAAAACGGGTGCTGACCTTACTGCTAATTCCTATTCAGAGAAAAAGAGCGAGACAGTAAATTATGAGATAAACAAGATCATGAGTCATACAGTGATACTGCCTGGAGAGATAAAGAGGCTGAGTGTTGTTGCTCTTGTTGATGGATCTTATATTAATTCAGAGGGCGGAGGAAAAAAATACATTCCTAGGACCGAAGAGGAATTAAAGAAGTTTGAAGCCATGGTAAAGAATGCTGTTGGCTTTGTGGCAAAAAGAGGAGATGATGTAAGGGTCATAAATATGCCCTTCCACGAGGACTATATCCAGAAAGAAGAGACGGAAGAACCTGCAAGGGAGATAATGCCAGTGGTTATAACAGGTTTCAGATATACTCTTCCTCTTCTGGCACTGCTGCTTTTATTTCTTTTAGTTATAAGACCCATACTGAAGGCCATCTTATCTCCACCTGTACCAGTGATAAAAGAATTACCTAGAACAGTTGCGGAGCTTGAAAGACAGATGGTGCAACAGGGGCTATCAAGACCTGACATAATTGAGTGGGCAAGAAATAATCCTCAGAAGGCAGCTCAAATTATAAAGGGATGGATTGAGGAGAGATAATGGCGCTTGGTGGATACGAAAAGGCTGCACTCTTCCTGATATCCCTTGGTGAGGAAGTAGCATCAGAGGTTCTGAAGGGACTTGATCCGCAGACAGTCAGGGAGCTCACCATTCATATGAATAGGCTCAGGAAGGTTAGGAAGTCACAGCTTGATGAGGTAATAAAAGAGGCTTCGGAGATAATTGAAAAGGGTGATATTCCAGTATCAGGTACAGATTTCCTTAAAAATGTTCTGCCCAGGGGTCTCGGTGAAGAAAGGGCGAGGTATATTCTTGATATGGCTTCAAAGGACAGTCCATCCGAGCTCTTCAACGGTATCGAACCAAAAGGTCTTGCCACAATTCTTCAGAATGAACATCCCCAGACAGCAGCAATGGCGTTAAGCCTCATGGAACCCGAAAGGGCAGCGAGGGTTCTGGGATTTTTTCCTGAGAGATTGAGAGCAGAGATTGCCTTAAGGGTGGCATCAATAGAAAGGATTCCCGAGGAGGCTATAGAAGAGTTAAGGGAGGTTCTGAAGGTCAGGCTTGAGAGCATTAAGGGCAGGGGAAAGGAGCTTAAAGGTCCAAAAGTACTCGCAGATATATTGAATTATTGTGATAAGACAACCGAGCAGATAGTCTTTGAAAAGATTGAAGAGCACGACACGGAACTCGCAGATCAGGTTAAGGAGATGCTATTTGTTTTTGAAGACCTTGTGAATATTGATGACAGGTCAATTCAGCTTATACTTAAGGAGGTATCCACTGATGACCTGGCTATTGCCCTAAAAACAGCACCTGAGGTAATGAAGGAAAAGATATTCAGGAACATGTCCCAGAGAGCAGCACAGATACTTAAAGATGAAATGGAGGCCAAAGGACCGGTAAGGGTTTCTGATGTAGAGAAAGCACAGAAGAATATTGTGAGTGTTGCAAGAAGACTAGACAAAGAAGGAAGGATAATCCTTGGCAGGGGAGGAGAAAAGATTGTGGTATAGAAGAAAGATAGAAAACTTAGAAAATCTTTCTGATTTCAGGCCTCCTGTTTTTGAGGAGTCACTCAAAATAGGTCAGAGGATTGAGGATATTGAAAGGGAAGCCTATGAGAGGGGATTTGAACAAGGAAGAAGGGCAGGCCTTGAACTCGCAGAAAAAGAGGCAAAAGTGATTATAGATAAACTAGAGGAACTGGTCACGGAATTCATTTCCCATAAAGAAGAGATTAAAAGATCCATAAAACCACTAATTATTGAACTTTCGGTATCAATTGCAAGAAAACTCATAATGAAGGAAATAGAAAAAGAACCGGAGATTGTTGTAAGACTCACAGAGGAGGCAATCAAAAAGATAGAGAAACAGGGAAAAGTTAGAATAAAGATAAATCCCCTTCTTAAAGAAATTTTTGAGAAGGCTAGCCCGGGTCTTCTGAGGCTTCATGAGGAGATAGTTATTGACATAGACCCATCCCTTCCTCCCTACAGTTCAGAAGTTATAAGCGAGACACAGGAAATTGTCACTGATACAGATGAACAGTTAAGAAACCTGATAAGGGAACTTTCTGAAAGGCTTTGATATTTGATGATTGATTTAAAATCAATAGAAAAAAAGATTCAGGATATTGATACCCTTCATGTATATGGAAGGATTCAGGAGATAACAGGCCTTCTGATTAAAGCAACTGGCATAAATCCTGTGATTGGAGAATCCTGCAGGATAATGTCTGAACAGGGATCTCTATCATCAGAGGTTGTAGGTTTCAGGGATGGAAAGATACTCCTGATGGCAACAGATGAGATGGCTGATATAAGACCGGGAGCAAGGATTCTTTCTGAAGGAAAGAGAAGTTCTGTAAAGGTATCAGAATCCCTTATTGGAAGGATCATAAATGCAAAGGGTGAACCAGTAGATGGAAAAGGTCCTGTTCATGGTAAGGATTACCCAATAACAGGTTATAAAGACAATCCGCTGGTAAGAAAAAGGATAACAGAACCTCTTGATCTTGGGATAAGGGTGATTAACGGGCTTTTCACCTGCGGAAAGGGTCAGAGAATCGGCATTATGGCAGGCTCAGGAGTTGGGAAGAGTGTACTAATGGGCATGATAGCGAGATATACGGAGGCACCTGTTACGGTTATAGCACTTATAGGTGAAAGGGCAAGGGAGGTGAAGGATTTCATAGATAAAGACCTAGGAGAAAAGGGCCTAAAAAAGTCAGTTGTTGTTGTATCCACCGCACGGGAAACTCCCCTCTTAAAGGTGAGGGCTGCCTTAACAGCAACAGCCATTGCCGAATATTTTAGAGACAGGGGATGTGATGTTCTTCTGCTAATGGATTCTCTAACAAGAGTTGCCCAGGCACAGAGGGAGATCGGGCTTGCAACAGGAGAGCCACCTGCATCAAAGGGATATACTCCCTCTGTATTTGCTCTGATTCCAGGACTCCTTGAGAGGGCAGGTAATTTTGAAAGGGGTTCTATAACAGGCATATACACAGTGCTTGTAGAGGGAGATGATCTTACAGACCCGGTGGCAGATGCTGCGAGGGCAATACTTGATGGCCATATAGTACTTTCAAGAGAGCTGGCAATGGAAGGACTTTATCCAGCAGTGGATGTGCTTCAGAGCATAAGCAGGCTCATGCCTGACCTTGTTCCTGTCTCTTATA
>JAOACK010000072.1 GCA_026417875.1 Thermodesulfovibrionales bacterium
GCGTATCACCAGACTGGAGTTTATCCATGAGGGGCAGTATGTATATCCTGTCTCAGAAGATAGATTGTCACTCTTATTACATAAAAAAAATCTCATATCCGATTATGTATCTGCTATCAAGCAAGAGGAAAAGAGATTTAACCTGGCAGAATTCCTAAAAAGTAGGTCAGTTAAACTTACAAATGAGGTTTTAGAAGACCTATCAGGCAAACGTAAGATAAAGGTTCTGTCCGATGCCTCAAGGATGCAGGAATTCAGACCCATGATAAGAGATGGCTTTGGTATACCCTATATCCCGGGAACTTCAATAAAAGGTGTTATAAGGACAGCATTATTGTATAATGCTCTGAAGTCTTTAAAAGACAGTAACCCGGCTGACTTTAAAAGTATCATTGAAGATAGGATAAAGACTGATATCCACAATAGAGTGGATAAAAGAAAGCTCTTCGAATGGGCTGAAGAAAAATGGCTTGCGGGCTACAGGCTTGATGATAAAAAAGGCTCTCCCAATAGGGACTGGCTAAGGATGCTTCATGTTACAGATGCCTATTGTCCCGCTGAGATCGAAACAGTCCTTATAGAGGTAAACATCCTAAAAAAAGAGCATACATGGACATATAGAACAGAATCCTCTTTAAGTAAAACAGCCATATGGTTAGAGTGCCTTCCTGAGAATACAGTCCTTGAATTTGAAGCCTCATGGGATAAAAGGCTCCTTGAAGAGTTTAAAAGATATAACAGGAGGTTAGACCTTCCAGATAATCTTAATAAGATTTTTGCTCAGCTTAAAAACTGGTCAGAAGATATTTTTGCCTTTGAAAGGAACTTTTCTCGTGGTCATGATTTAGAAAGATGGTATATAAACAATCCATCTACCTTTAGAGTAGGTTTTGGCTCTGGCATGATTTCTACCACTATAGTCATGCTCCTTGAAGAAGATACAAGAAAGACAGTACGTAATTATGCAGGACTTAACAGGGGCAAAGACATAGCCCCTAAATCAAGAAGAGTCTGGATAAAAAATAATATCCCTGTTCCTCTTGGCTGGGCAGTAATTGAGGTGGTAGGCTCGGGCTCTAAGCTCTGAAGAATAGGAGGTCGAAAAGGAAAAAGTAAGAGCATGAATACTGTATTTGAAGATTACATAATGATCTGTAATTCTACAGGCGTGCAGACTGTGAATCTCCTGCCGGTCCTTCAGTTTGGCTCAAAAAAGGTGGTCATAATCTCAACACCTTTCACAGAAGCACAAGGGCTGACAGCCCGTCTTGTTGATGTGTTAAATAAAAAAGGTATTGAATCTGAAATACTAAAAATTACAGTAGAGGAAGAAAAAAATTTCAAAAGCCTTTCTTCAAAACTGATTAACTATACAGAGAATTTACCAAAGGTTGTCTGGAACGTATCAGGAGGGCAGAAGATCCCTTCTGCTACAATGCTTTATGTTTTTCAGAAGAGGATAGAAGAAAAATTCAAAAACGATATAGCCCTCTATGTAGAAGCAAATCCTCCAGAAATATGGTACTTTGATGCTAGTAATAGTCGTTACTGGCTTAGGACCTCTGCTCCTCTTTCTCTCGATGAACTTTTATATCTTTTCAATTACGAAACCTTGAAGGACGAAGAAAGGCTTTATCCCGATCCTTCAAGGGAGGTCAGAAATAAGATAGAGATAGGCCGCAAAGCCCTGAAATATTTTAAAGAAAACGACATATTCCGTGAAGCCTTTTTCAATTATATGAAGGCTCCAGAACCATCCTTAAAAACAAAAGATGAATTAAAAGAGTATATAAGAAAATCACTCAATGAATTAAAGCCTGAACTGCATGAAGTGCACGTAACTAAGCAAGGCTATGAAGACTTAGAAAGAAAAATTAAGATTATCTTTTCATCCCTTCACCAGGTTAAAACACCTAAAGATTTATATCAACTCATCGAACCCTTAAATTTAATTCTTAAGCCTAAAGAGATATACGAAGACTACTGGAACAGCATAAAGAGGGCTGTCATTGATAAGGTTATAAAAAGAATTGAATTTGATGAAATCAAACTTGTAAGCAAAAAATTAAATGATAAGGAAAAGAATATATTAATATCACAGATTAGAGATCTGGGAGGTCAAATTGATATTCATGATGGTCCACTTTATAAAAATGATGTTAAAGCCTTCTCAGCATTCAGAAGTAATGGCATTCTTTTTGAATGGATGGTAGCTGCATCCATTATTGATGAAATAATGGCCAATCCCAAACTAAGAAACTTTATATCAGAAGTATACCACGGTGTAAAAACAAAAAGACTAAACTCCTCTCATAAGCATGATGCTGAACATGATATTGTAATAGTTACAAGTTTTGGTACCCTGATTATTATAGAGCTTAAAACCTATGAATTCTCAGGTGATCTGGCTCAGGCACAGGAGGCCCTTGCTTACAAAAAGAGCGGACCTTACGGACAGGCAATAATCATCGGTCCACTTCTTACATCCATGGTTAGAGTCGATCAAAATGGGATCAAAGAATTTCCCCATTATATAAATGGACCTTTAGTATCTCAGGAAGATACCGCAAGACAGAATAATATTAAATATTACTATCTTGACCAGATTCCGAAAATGCTAAAGGAAAAATTATTTATACAAGAGGAGTAAAAATGGAGATAGTTATTGATGTAAACACACTCTACAAAAATACCTCTTCAGAAGATACGGCCAAAATTTCTCAACTTAAAGACTACCTCCAGAAAGCCCTGGAGCTTGCCGGTGAAGGAAATGACGTAATCCTCACAGGTGCAGGTCCCATATGGCTTTATCTTAAGATAGCCCATGCCCTTCATGGTAGGGCAAGGAAGTTAATATACCGGAGTCCTGTCACAGGGGATGTGGTGATCTTCGACCATACACCTTAGCAACATGCAGATACCCTATCAGAAATTCACCTTTACACTTGAAGCCATAGAAGAGCTCAACCTGCCTTACTACAAGGGCTCTACCTTCAGAGGTGGATTTGGTAATGTCTTCAGACATCTTGTCTGCATCCTTAAGAGGCAGGACTGCACAGATTGTATGCTTAAGGCGAGATGCATCTATGCCTATGTATTTGAAACACCTTCCACTGAAGGTGCTGAAATAATGAACATGCACAGGTATGAAAGAGTACCCCATCCATTTGTGTTAGAGCCGCCTGAAGGCAATTCAGGACTCAAAACCCGAAGCCCAGAAAATATACCACCTGGAAGCCGCATTGACTTTAAATTAATCCTGATCGGCAGGGCTACAGACTATCTACCCTACTTTATTTATACCTTTGTTGAGCTCGGCAATACTGGCATAGGAAGAGGACGGGGTAAGTACAGACTTCTAGAAGTAAAAAATGGTCAGCACACTGTATATTCAGCTCAAAGTAAGACCATCTTCCAGACAGAAAAGGATAAAATAGAAATCCCTGAAGAATTCAAGCCCTCAGGAAAGAGCACAAACCTTTCTTTAGAATTCATAACACCTCTCAGAATGAAATATAATAGAGACCTTGTTGTAAAACCCGAGTTTCACATCCTAATAAGAAACATCCTCAGGCGACTGAGCCTGATTTATTATTTTCACTGCGGTAATCAGAAACCTCAGTTAGACTACAGGGCCATAATTAAGTATGCTGAAGAAGTAACCATAAAAAGTTCTGAACTCAGATGGTTTGACTGGGAAAGATATTCCTCCAGGCAGGATAGCCGCATGAAACTCGGAGGCCTTGTAGGCAGCATAACCTATGAAGGAGATATAGAGCCATTCCTTCCATTTATTAAAGCAGGTGAAATACTCCATGCTGGCAAAAACACGAGCTTTGGCCTCGGTAAGTACAGGTTGAAAACAGCTTATTAAAAATATTTCAGAAATATTTCTTTTCTGTGCATTGCCCTTTCTCATCCATTAAACTAAAATCATGAAGCGAGACCTCTACATAATTGCCTATGACATTACAGATGAACAAAGGCTTAACAGAGTAAGATATTTTCTTAAAGCCTACAGCACAGGCGGACAGAAGTCTGTATATGAATGTTTTCTTACAGAAGGTGAATTGAGATTTGTAATAAGCAATCTTAAAAGAATGATATTTGAATCATCAGACAGAGTCCATATCTTCAGACTTGATGGTAGGAGCAGAACTCACACACTTGGAATAGCGGTTCAACCCAGAGACCCCAGTTATTTTTATATAGGATAAAGAGAGGGCATCAGAGTAGAAAAATAATTTTCTTTAAATAAATGCTTGTGCTCTGGCTCTGGTGAAGATTTATGGGTACACTTTATATAGACAGAAAAGACATCCACATCAAACTTGATGGCAATGCTCTTGCCTTCTACTTTAATGGTAGAAAGGAAGGGATTGTTCCCATAGCACCCCTTAAGAGAGTAATAATTGTGGGGAACAAGGTTGTTGACACAGCAGTCTTCAGAAAACTGGCAGATGAGAAGATAAGTGTACTCTTTCTTTCTGGCAGAAGCATGAGATTCTGCGGAATACTTCACGGACGGCTCCACAACAACGGACTACTTAGGCTTAAACAGTATGAAAAGGCAATTAACAGAGATTTCTGTCTTCATACAGCAAAAGCCATTATTGAACGTAAGGTTAAAACTCAGATAGATTTTTTGAAAAATTTAATTACAGAAGAATCAAGAAGCATAGAATTCATTCCAGCAATAGATAGCCTCGAAAAGGTCATGAAGTCCATCAGTGAAGCACCTTCTATTGATTCTCTAAGAGGCTTTGAGGGAGGTGCTCAGGCAGTATATTTTTCAGCCTACTGCAAGCTCTTTCACCAATCACTTAACTTTAAAGGTAGAAACAGAAGACCACCCCTTGACCCTGTAAATGCTATGCTTTCTCTTGTTTATACCATGCTCCATTATGAAGCAGTAAGGGAAATAGAGATAACAGGCTTTGACCCCACAATAGGTTTCTATCATCACTTTGAATATGGAAGGGAATCCCTTGCATGCGACATAATTGAAATCTTCCGACCACTTGCCGATAAATTTGTATATGAGATTTTTAAAAATAAATATTTTACAGCAGAAGATTTTTCACATGAAGAAAGGCAGGCAGGCTGTTACTTAAAAAAGGATAGCAGAAAAAAGTTTTATCCAGCCTATGAAGAGTGGGCCTCAACCATCAGACCTCAATTAACCGAAGAGGTAAGAGTCCTTGCAAGGAGCATTTTGGATGGAAAGGAGCCTTTATATTAATGACAACCTTAAGGGCCTTACAGTGCTCAGGGATGGACCATCTGTCTGGATCAAAGACAGGTTCACGGCAGGTAGGCGCATTCCTGCAAGGTTAATTTCAAGAGTAGTGATTATAGGAAATGTAAGAATTGATGCTCAAGCAATTACACTCTTTGCCGAAAACAATATACCTGTTATATTCATGCAGAGAAACGGACAGGAGGTGGCAGTTACAATACCCTATAACCATAAACTTGCCGCTCATTACGAGGAACAGAAGATCTTACTACAATCAGATAAGAACATAGAAAAATACACAAACTGGGCAAAGACAAAACGCATGACAATACAGCTCAAGGTACTTAACAGGCTTTTTAAAAACCGTGCATTCAGATTTTACAACGAAATCGGAGAGGGCAATTATCAATTGATAATCAACAGGCTCAAACCATCAGAGGAAAAATGGAATGTTCTTAATGAGATTATTACAAACATCCTGAGGGGTTTAATTATAGAGAGGCTCATAAAGGCAGACCTTGATCCCCATACAGGGGTAATTCACAGAAGACATAATTTTGGCTTGGCCCTGGATATCTGTTACATAATGGGAGCAGAAATTGATATTCAGGCTCTGCAATTCTTCCGTTCAGGGACTGAAAATTTTTTAGTAAAAAAGTCTTCAGGCTGGGAGGTCAATAGCCAGGGAATGCAGAATATACTTCACAGATTTGAAAACAGGAGAGATGTTCTTACCCGCACTGTTGAAGAAATCATAGATGAAATCTTTGAATTAATCAGGGAGTTAAGAACATGAAGAGCCCCTATCTTGTATGCTATGACATAAGTGATGATAGAAGACTCCAGCGCGTATTCAATTACATGAAGGCAAGGGGCATTCATCTTCAATATTCAGTATTTTACTGTGAACTCACCTGGCAAGACCTCCAGAACCTTAAGAATGACCTCTCAGCACTCATAGACCCTGGTAGAGACGACGTAAGAATCTATCCCCTTCAGAAAGACTCTCTTATAGCAGTACTTGGATGTGGAGACAGGATACCAGAAGGAGTAGAGCTTATTTTGGGTACTTGACTTTTCTGATAAATTATGATGTAATTTATTTAACTTTCTGGCTCTTTGACAACGCCTGGGTCGCAGGGGCATTATTAGATAATCTAAAGTTACAGCTTTAGAAAATTTCGGTTTCACTTTTGCAAATGGAAAAAATGAGAATCAGCTCTCATAACACATTGAAAACAAATAGAAAAAAGGGGTGGGGGCTGTAGGAAAGAAGACCTCATTTAAAAGGGATTGCGACTGCATCAAAAATTTCATCAATGAATGCAAGCTCTGTAGGAAAGAAGACCTCATTTAAAAGGGATTGCGACCGAGTAAATACTCGAGAGTGTCTAGAATCTCTTTTAATTGTAGGAAAGAAGACCTCATTTAAAAGGGATTGCGACACAGTTCTCTAAAAAAGTCTTGGAGCAAGAAAAACTTCAAGGTAGGAAAGAAGACCTCATTTAAAAGGGATTGCGACTGTAGACCTTTATTATGTCTACATCGCTTACGCTCTCGAGTAGTAGGAAAGAAGACCTCATTTAAAAGGGATTGCGACAGTGGCCTACGGCCAGAGCAGTAGAGC
>JAOACK010000073.1 GCA_026417875.1 Thermodesulfovibrionales bacterium
AAGGAACTTGATGTGCCGGTCATTGCCCTAAGTCAGCTCAACAGGGCAGTTGAGCAGCGGGTGGACAAACGCCCCACCCTCGCTGACCTAAGAGAATCGGGTGCTATTGAACAGGACGCTGATGTTATACTTTTTTTATACAGGGATGATCAGTACAACAAGAACTCACCTGAAAAGGGCATTGCTGAGGTCAATATAGCAAAACAGAGGAACGGACCTGCTGGCGTAACTGTAAAACTCACATTCCTTTCTCACTGTACGAGATTTTTCCCTTATACAGACAGGCCGATTATTGAAGAGGGAGAGGAGGATTTCTGATGCTCAGGTCTCCGGCAGTGGCGGGTCAGTTTTATCCTGATAGTCCTTCAAGACTTAACTCAATGGTGGAGCAGATGATGCCTGCTTTAACACCTAAGAGGGTTATTGCAGCTATATCTCCTCATGCCGGTCTTATGTATTCAGGATATGTGGCTGGTGCTCTCTACTCAAAGATAATTTTACCCAATATATTTTTTCTTCTTGGACCCAATCATACAGGTCTCGGTTCTATTGCTTCAATAATGACAGAGGGAGAATGGACCATACCAACAGGAAGATTCAGGATAAATTCAGATATTGCCCGTGAGATTATTAGAAGGTCTGACCTTGTAAGTGCTGATGTAAAGGCACATCTTTTTGAACATTCCCTAGAGGTGCAGCTTCCCTTCATTGCTTATAGGGCCCATCAGGAAGGAAGAGAGCTTCCGGAGATAGTGCCTGTTGTTCTCGGTCCCCTTAACCTCGAGGAATGCAGAGCCTTTGGAGAGGTTCTGGGAGATCTAATTAGTGAATTAAAGCTCGATGCAGTTATTATTGCATCCAGTGATATGAGCCATTATGTCTCTGATACAGTTGCCAGGCAGAAGGACAAAAAGGCCATTCAGAAGATACTTGCTCTTGATGCGGAGGGTCTCTATCACACTGTAAAGGAAGAGAGGATTTCAATGTGCGGATATATACCTGCCACATGTACACTTTTTGCCTCCAGAAGGCTAGGTGCAAGGGAAGCAGAGCTTATCAAATATATGACCTCAGGAGAGATAAGCGGTGATTATGACCAGGTTGTTGGATATGCCGGTATCCTGATCTGGTAAAGCAGAATTCAGAATCTGACGAGAAATCCAGAAATGGAAAGCATGACAGGATACGGAGCCTCGGAGAGGGGCAATCTCAGGATTGAGGTAAGGTCATTAAATCACAGATTCCTTGAGATAAATTTCAGGATGAATCCCCTTTTTTATCCGTCAGAACCCAGAATGAGGGAGAGGGTTAAATCTAGGTTTTCAAGGGGGAAGATTGATATTATCATAACTGTCACAGAACCACCTTCTAATTATAAACTTAACAGGCAATTACTTCTTAATCTTATCGAAGAGCTGAGGGGTGTGGAGCCTCAGGGCTTATCACTGGTTCTTAATTTAAGGGACGTACTGACAGAAGTTCCTTACAATTATGACGAGAATGAGCTCCTGGAACTCCTCGATGAGGCAATGAGTAACCTGAAATCCATGAGGCTTGAGGAAGGAGAGATTCTGAAAAGAGAGATTCAAGGAAGGATTGAAAAAATAGATCGAATCAATGATAAAATAAAATCTCTCCAGAATCAGGTCTTTGAAGAAGGACGGAGAAAACTGAAGGAAAGATTGAGGGAGGTTTTTAAAGAATTTAATATAGATAGTATCAGTGAAGAAAGAAAAGAAGAGATCTTGCAATTCTTGCTTTCTTCGCCTGGTATAGTCACCTCGGTACTTGAAAGGATGGATATTGCAGAAGAGATTGAGAGGATAGAGAGCCATATTTCTCAATTTAAAAAAGCAATGGAATTTAAGGAAGCTGTTGGTAAAAGACTCGATTTTATCATTCAGGAGATACTGAGAGAGTTTAACACCATAGGAGCTAAATCCACTAATTCAGAGCTCCGTACTCTTGTTATAGAGGCAAAGACAGAGATAGAGAGACTAAGGGAGCAGGTGCAGAACATAGAATGATGCAGAAATGGTTGGAGGTGAAGGTATGAAAAAAGGTGCAGGACACATACTTGTTAATATAGGTTTTGGAAATGTTGTATCAGCTCAGAGAGTGGTTGCAATTGTTTCCCCGGATTCATCGCCTATGAAAAGATTGAGAGAGGAGGCCAAGAAAAAGGGCAAACTCATTGATGCAACAGAGGGCAGGAAGACACGTGCAATAATAATAACCGACAGCGACCATGTAATCCTTTCAGCACTCCAGACAGAGACCATCACACAGAGATTTTCCGGAGATATAGTTGAACAACCAAGTGATAATGACTATGCTTACAGAGAGGAGGCTTCAGGCGGGAGTTAGTCCCGTATATAAAGATGAAATTGAGAGGCAATCTCATAGTTGTATCAGCTCCTTCAGGAGCAGGCAAGACAACACTCTGCAGCGCAGTTCTTAAAAGTCTCGAGAGGATAGCCTTTTCCATATCCTATACCACAAGAAAGCCGAGAGAGGGAGAAGTCAATGGAGTTGATTATTATTTTGTCAGTGAAAAGGATTTCAAAGAAATGATAGATAGAGGAGAGTTTGCTGAGTGGGCTGTAGTTCACGGTAATTACTACGGCACATCAAGAAAGACTATAGATGACCTTATGGAAAGAAACATAGATGTCCTGCTTGATATAGATGTGCAGGGTGCAAAACAGATAAAGGTCCTTTATCCTGAGGCAGTCCTCGTATTTATAATGCCTCCTTCTTTTGAAGAATTAAAGAAGAGACTCTATTCCAGAGGGGCAGAAAACCTTGAATTGAGACTAAGGAGAGCCTTTGATGAGATGAAGGAGTATTATTTTTATAATTATGTTATAATAAATGACAATCTTGAAAAGGCTATAAGTGACCTCAGGTCTATTATAATCAGTGAGAGATTGAAGGTTGAAAGATTTGACCCTGATTTCTTAAATAAATTTTATCCCGTTGTATAAATAAAGGAGGTATCTTTATGGATATAATATCTCTTCCCATTGAGATTGACAAATCAAAGATAGACAGCAGGTTCAGGCTTGTAAATATTGCAGCCCAGAGGGCTAAAGAACTCTCTCTTGGTGCAAAGAAAAAGATACAGACAAAATCAAAGAAGGTAACCACAATAGCTCTTGAAGAGGCTCTTGAGGGAAAACTTGAATACATCGTAGGTGAAGAGGCAGCCAGGGCAAGGGAGGAGGAGAGGAAGTTTGATTACAGAAAACTCCTTGAGGAGCGTAGAAGGGTACCTGCTGATATAAAGGAACTTGAAAAAGACCTCAAGGTCTATCTTCATGGTAAGGAGGAGGAAAGCAGGGACCTTTCAGAACTCTTTTCCAATGAGAGACAGAAGGATATTGAAGAATAAGAATGTCCTCCTCGGTCTCTCAGGAAGCATAGCAGTCTACAGAACAGTAGAACTTGCAAGAAGGCTTACCCAGGCTGGCGCCGCAGTTGAATCCATTCTTACTCTTTCTGCCTCAAAATTCATTAATCCCCTTCTAATGGAGTCTGTCACAGGCAGAAAGGTTTATACCAACACCTTCCAGAGTCCTATGGCTCATATTGAGCTTGCTCAGACTGCAGATCTACTTGTAGTTGCACCTGCAACAGCAAACATAATAGGTAAATTTGCTTCAGGCATTGCTGACGACCTTCTCTCCACAGTATTTCTTGCAATGGCTAACTCAAAAGTTCTGATTGCTCCAGCCATGAACTGGAGGATGTATGAAAACCCTGCTGTACAGGAGAATATAACAAGGCTTAAAACAAGGGGTGTGAATTTTATAGGGCCTGAAGCAGGACAGCTCTGTTGTGGAGAAGAAGGATACGGAAGGATGTCAGATATTGAAGATATAATGGATGAAATTGAGAGTCTTCTTACAGAAAAGGATTTAAAAGGGTTCAGGGTTCTTGTTACTGCAGGTCCGACGAGGGAGTACATTGATCCTGTCAGATTTATTTCTAACAGGTCATCCGGGAAGATGGGATTTGCCCTTGCAAAGGTTGCAAGGAAGAGAGGAGCAGATGTAACAATTGTGAGCGGTCCTGTATCCATAAGACCACCCTATGGAGTAAATATTATAAAGGTAGAGACGACAGGTGAGATGAGGGATGCTATAATGTCGGTCATATCTAATGTGGATATGGTATTTATGGCTGGAGCACCCGCTGATTTTACCTGTAAGAAAGAGGCTGAGAAGATAAGGAGAACCGGCCAGGGAGATAAAAGCACCTTGCTTCTGGAACTCCAGCCAACACCTGATATAATAGGAGAAATAGGAAGATTGCCAGAGAAACCCTTCCTTGTTGGTTTTGCTGCTGAGACATCAGAAGACGTAGAGAAGGCAAGGGAAAAGCTTACCCATAAAGGACTTGATATGATCGTTCTTAATAATGTAATGGAGCAGGGAGCAGGTTTTGATGCTGATACAAACAGGGTTTTAATTATAGATAAAAATTCTGTAATCCCGACAGAACTCTTACCAAAGGAAGAGATTGCATCTATTATAATTGATAAGACATTAGAAAAAATGGCTGCCAGATAAATTTTAAATCTATCAGGGAGGTCCCATGAGTTCAGAAAAAAAGAAAAGGGTTTTAAAGCTCGGTCTTCCTAAAGGAAGTCTTCAGGAATCCACATTAAAACTTTTCAGAAAGGCCGGATACAGAATAGATGTATCTCCAAGGTCTTATTATCCACAGTTTGATGACCCCGAGATAGAATCCATGCTCATAAGGGCCCAGGAGATGGCAAGATATGTGGAGGATGGAGTGCTTGATTGTGGTCTTACAGGTCTTGACTGGATACTGGACAGTAATGCTGATGTCAGGGAGGTTGCTGAACTAAGATACGCAAAGGAAGGTTTCAGGCCTGTTAGATGGGTTGTGGCAGTACCAATGGACTCAAAGATAAAGACACTTAAAGATTTAAGTGGTAAAAGAATAGCAACAGAGCTCGTTAATTTCACGAAGAGATTTCTAAAATCAAAAGGTATTGAAGCTCAGGTTGATTTCTCCTGGGGGGCCACAGAGATAAAACCACCCTATCTTGCTGATGCAATTGTGGAGCTGACAGAGACAGGTACATCCCTCAGGGCTAATAATTTGAGAATTGTTGAGACCATCCTTGAATCCACTACAAGGTTTATAGCAAACAAACAGGCATGGAAGGATCACTGGAAAAGAGAAAAGATGGAGAATATATGCCTTCTTCTTCAGGGCGCACTTGCTGCAGAGGATAAGGTTGGATTGAAGATGAATGTTCATGAGAAGGACCTGAAGGCAGTTTTATCACACCTGCCTGCCATGCACGCACCAACAATTGCAGAGCTTACAGAAAAGGGCTGGTATGACCTTGATGTGGTTATAGATGAAAAACTAGTCAGGGACCTTATACCGAGACTCAAAAAAGCTGGTGCTACAGGTATAGTAGAATACCAGCTTAACAAGGTGATACCCTGAAAGAAGCTTCTGAAAAATTTCAAGGCTACCCTTTTAATATAGATTATTTATGTCCAGTGAATGTAAAAAGTTTAGCAATTGTTTATGTTTGTAGGTTTTTAAATCATAGATATTTTTTTAGAAATTTCATAAAGAGAATTCAAATTATGAGAATATGGACAGAAAATATATCGCTTCTTTAATCCGTAAAGAAATCCTGGATCTTGAAGGATACAGGCCAGAGGTCATAAGGGCAAGGATAAAGCTTGATGCCAATGAATGCCCGTACAGCCCCTTCAGGTCTTTATGCTTCGAGGGCATTGAGCTTAACAGGTATCCTGATCCAGAAGCAAAGAAACTAAGAAAAGAGCTTGCCAGACTCTGGGCAGTGAAGCCGGAAAATATTCTTCATGGCAATGGCTCTGATGAGCTGATATATTATCTTATCTCTGTAGCAGGAGGACCTGTCCTGTACCCTGTACCCACATTCAGCATGTACGGAATTATTGGCAGGGTACTGGGACAGAAGACAATAGAGATAGCGCTTGATGAAAATTTTGATATTCCCTTTGAAGATTTTAAAAATACAATAAAGAAAGAAAAACCTGGTATTATTTTTTTAAGCTCTCCAAATAATCCGACTGGAAATTCCTTTTCAAAGGATAAGATCCTGAGCATTATTAAAAATTCAGGGTCACTGGTAGTAATTGATGAGGCATACCAGCCCTATGCCAAGAATGGTAATGGATTTGTACCTTACACAGAGAGATACAAAAATCTCCTTGTCATGAGAACCCTCTCAAAGATCGGGCTTGCTGGAATAAGGCTGGGCTTTGTTATTGGAAACAGGGAGATTATCAGCGAGCTGAACAAGGCGAGATTGCCTTACAATGTGAATGCCCTCACCCAGAATATCGCAATACAGGCATTAAAAAAAAGAGAATTCTTTAAAGCCATTATAAAGAAGATAGTATCAGAAAGAGAATGGCTGATAAGAGAGATGAGAAAGATAAACCAGATAATGGTATACCAGTCTGATGCCAATTTTATATTATTCAGGGTTGACAGGGCAGAAAGGATTTACAGAAAGCTACTGCAAAAGGGTATATTAATAAAGAATCTAACGGGAGTTATTCCAGATTGTCTGAGGGTAACTGTTGGAAAACCTGATGAGAACAGGGCATTTCTAAAAGCCCTCAAGGAGGTTTTATGAGAAAATCAGAGATAAAGAGAAAGACGACAGAGACTGATATAACCGTAGAACTGAATCTTGATGGAAAGGGTAAGTATGAGAT
>JAOACK010000074.1 GCA_026417875.1 Thermodesulfovibrionales bacterium
TTCTTCTCACAGTTGACAGGGCAGACCCTGAAGAAAACTGGCAGGGGAATATTGGACTTGTTACAAGCCTTTTAAAATATCTAACCTTTAATCCTCTAAACACTGTTGCGTTCATCTGTGGACCTGAGATAATGATGCAGAACGTTGTAAGGGAGCTTATAATACATGGTATACCTGGAGAAAAAATCTTCCTTTCCATGGAAAGAAATATGAACTGTGGTAGAGGTATATGTGGGCATTGTATGTTCGGTCCGAAATTAGTTTGCAGGGATGGACCTGTATTTAGATACTCTGATATAGAGCATCTTATCGGAGTTAAAGAGATATAAATGAAGAAATACAGAATAGGAATATTTAAGCTCACATCTTGTGATGGATGTCAGCTTGCCATCCTCAACCTTGAGGAGTATCTTCTCGATCTATTCAAATTCTATGACATAGTTCATTTTAGAGAGGGTACTGACAGAGTTTTTAAAGGCACCTTTGATATATCCATAATTGAAGGATCAGTAACAACAAAAATACAGCAGGAGGAAATCTTTGATATCAGAGAAAGGTCAAGAAAGGTTATTACAATTGGTGCCTGTGCTACCTCGGGAGGGATTCAGGCTTTAAGGAACTGGGCAAGGCTTGGAGAGTTCAAGCAGTCCGTTTATCCATCTCCTGAACTCATTGATGTCTTATCTATTTCCACACCTGTTTCTGAACATATATATGTTGATTATGAGTTATGGGGATGTCCTGTATCAACTGAGGCAGTCGAGGAAACCCTGCTCTCCTTTGTACTTGAAAGGACGCCAAGGATACCTGTATATAGCCTCTGTATGGAGTGCAAGAAAAAGGGAATTCCCTGTATACTTGTATCCTGCGGTGAACCCTGCCTGGGACCTGTTACAAAGGCTGGTTGCGGAGCGTTGTGTCCATCTTTTAAAAGACCCTGTTATGGATGTTTTGGTCCCAGAGATGGTGCAAATCTTAAATCTTTAATAAAAATATTTGAAGAACTGAATATAACAGAAAAAGAGTTTCTTTCTCTTATAGATAAGATGAATTCCTATGCATACAGAAAATCAAAGATAGGTCATGAGTAAGAAAATTATAAAAGTAGATTCTTTATCCAGGATTGAAGGAGAAGCGGCCTTTATCATTGAATTTGGTGCCGACGGATATGAAAATTTAAAACTAAAAATATTTGAGGCACCAAGATTTTTTGAAGCCTTTTTAAAAGGCAGGAATTGCCAGGATGTAATCGATTTCACAGCAAGGATATGTGGCATATGTCCTGTGGCTTATCAGATGAGTGCTGTACATGCCATAGAAAAGATCTTCAGAATAGAGATACCGGAATCAATAATAAAACTTAGACGACTTCTTTATTGTGGTGAATGGATAGAAAGTCACGGCCTTCATATTTATCTCCTTCACGGACCTGATTTTTACGACCTTCCTGATGCATGGTCCTCAAAAACCTACATTGAAATACTCAAAAAGGGACTGAAATTTAAGAGAGCAGGCAATTCCATTATTAAGGCAATAGGCGGACGGTCTATTCATCCTGTCAATGTAAGGGTTGGAGGCTTTTACAGTATCCCAAGAAAAGAAGAACTACTTAAACTTTTGCCAGAACTTGAAAATCTCTTTGAAGATTCACTCAGGATGATAAGATGGGCATCGGAGCTTAGATTCAACATAAAAGAAAAGGAATACGAATTTATTTCTCTTGGAAAGGCAGGAGAATATCCCATGAATTATGGCTCTGTGGTAACAAGCTCTGGCAGGGAGATGGAAATGGAAGAATTTATGAATTCTATAAAGGAATTCCAGAAGCCTTACTCCACTGCACTCTTTTCAGGACTTAGGGGAAAGGATGATCTAAGAACCTATATTGTTGGTCCGCTTTCAAGGATAAATCTAAATTATGAATTATTACCTGATGTCATAAAGGATGTAATAAAAGTTTCAGGTATAAAGTTTCCATTAAAAAATATAAAATTATCAATAATTGCAAGGTCTATAGAACTTGCTTACTGCATCTATGAAGCAATAAGATTAATAAAATCCTATGAAGAGCCTGAAAGACCCTTCATAGATTATGAACCCGTTGCTGGAAGAGCTACCTGGATAACAGAGGCTCCAAGGGGCATGCTTATTCACAGCTATGAATTTGACGAAAAGGGTCTCGTAAAAGAGGCTGTTCTCATACCTCCCACATCTCAGAATCTCTATCATATGGAGGAAGAATTAAGAGATTTTATTAGAGAATCTCATGACAGAGCACCCGAGTTTATAAGGAAAGAATGTGAAAAGATAATCAGAAGCTATGACCCCTGCATATCCTGTTCTGTCCATCTCGTAAATTTGATAAAATAAAATATGAATTTTGAGATTATTGATATATCCGGTGATGTCGGGTTAAGGGTTGAAGGTAAAGAACTAGAGGAAATCTTCATAAATGCTACAAGGGGTCTATATAGCCTTATCACTGATCCAGATAGCATAAAACCTGAAAAGACCCTCAACATTCAGGTCAGAGCCCACAGTATTGAAAGTCTTTTAGTTAATTTTTTAAATGAACTTATATTCCATTTTGATGCCTACGGATTTATCGGCAGAAGTATAGATTTAGAAAGCAACATTAAAGGCATAAACATCCCAGGTGAAGACAGTGAACTATGGATAAAGGCTTTACTTAAAGGTGAAGACTTTGATCCTGAAAAACATGAAAGAAGACTTCTTGTGAAGGCTGCAACCTATCATAATCTTAAATTTTACAGAGAAGGCGACAGGTGGAGGGTTGAGATAATATTTGATATTTAAGGAGGTGAAATAATGGCAATAGAGGGCTTAAGAAGAATAGATGAAAATCGCCTTGAGGTACCCCAGACCTACAAGCCCGGTATGAGGACAAATGGGATAATCTTTGTTGACGAGGAGCTTGAAAAGGAGCTTGAAAAGGAATCCATTGAACAGGTTGCAAATGTAGCTACCCTTCCAGGTATAGTTGGTTCATCCCTTGCAATGCCTGATATACATACAGGATATGGATTTGCCATAGGAGGCGTGGCAGCCTTTGATATAAAAGATGGTATAGTCTCTCCAGGTGGAGTGGGATATGATATTAATTGTGGAGTAAGGCTCTTGAGGAGTAATCTTACAAAGGATGAAGTAATTCCGAAGATAAAAGAACTTGTAAATGCGCTTTATAATGAAATTCCAACTGGTGTTGGTTCAAGGGGTAAAATCAGACTTGATTCATTTTCAGAAAAAGAACTTCTAAGAAAGGGAGCTAGATGGGCAGTGGAGAATGGCTACGGTGAACCATCAGACCTTGAAAAAATTGAGTCAGGAGGTGCTATTGAAGGAGCAGATCCATCAATAATAAGTGATAAGGCCTATGAAAGAGGAAGGGCACAGCAAGGAACACTTGGATCGGGAAACCACTTCCTTGAGGTTCAGTATGTTGATGAGATATACGATGAAAAGGCTGCAAATGAGTTAGGCCTCTTTAAAGGCCAGATAACAGTCATGATTCATACAGGCTCAAGGGGATTCGGCCATCAGGTATGTACAGATTTTCTTGAGGTCATGGAAAGGGCAGCAAAGAAATATGGTATTGAACTGCCTGATAAGGAACTTGCATGCGCACCAGTGAACAGTCCTGAAGCACAGGATTATCTTGCTGCAATGAGAGCTGCTGCTAATTATGCCTGGGCAAACAGGCAGTGTTTAATGCACTGGACAAAGGAATGTTTTATGAAGGTCTTCAATATATCACCTAGAGAACTCGGTCTAACACTTATATACGATGTTGCCCATAATATTGCTAAGATAGAGGAACATTTGATTAATGGTAAAAAGATGAAGCTCATTGTCCATAGAAAGGGTGCCACAAGGGCCTTCCCGCCAGGACATCCTGAGCTTCCTGAAATATACAGAAAGCTCGGTCAGCCAGTGATAATTCCTGGTGATATGGGAAGATATTCTTATCTTTTACTGGGCACAGAAAAGGCCATGCAGGAGACCTTTGGCTCCACTTGCCATGGAGCTGGCAGACTTCTTTCACGACATCAGGCAATTAAAAAGGCTAAAGGAAGGGCAATCGCAAGGGAGATGGAAGACAGAGGAATTATTGTTAGATCAGCAGGAAGAGAGACACTTGCTGAGGAGATGTCAGAGGCGTATAAAGACGTATCTAATGTTGTTGAGGTTGTGCACAGAGCTGGCATTTCAAAAAAGGTGGCAAGACTCCATCCTATCGGCGTGATTAAGGGATAGAAATTTGGAAAAACTCAGGATCGGAAAGATTCCCTTTCTTAATCTCTTTCCTTTTTTTTATTATCTTGAAAGACTGCAAGAATCTTACTTTGAATTCATTGAGGATGTACCGTCTGTTTTAAATAAAAAACTGAGAACTGGTGAAATTGATGTAAGTCCATCATCATCAATAGAATATCTTATGAATGAAGAACTTTACGAATTAATAGATAATCACTCCATCAGCTCAATGGGTCCTGTAAAAAGCATCCTCCTCTTCAGCAAGAAACCCCTTGAAGAGCTCAGAAATAAAACACTACTTGTTACAGATAAATCAGATACCTCTAGAGTCCAGCTTGAGGTAATAGCAAATATATTTCTTAAACTCAATATAAAGACAGAAAAGAGCAATCTTACTCTTGAAGAGGGTCTCAACAAGTTTCCAGCCTATCTTCTCATAGGTGATGATGCCATGGTTAATGCTTTAACTCACAGGGAATTTTATATCTATGACCTTGGAGAGTTATGGCACATTTATACTGGCAGGCCCTTTGTTTATGCCCTCTGGATAGTGAGAAGGCATAGCCTTGACAGAAAAAGACAGCTCCTTAGCAGACTCAAAGAGTGTCTTGATGAGATAAAAAAAGATTTTTTTAAAAATCCAGAACAAATCTCTAACCTCCCATCAATCTCTTCACTAATAGGTGCAGAAAACGTTCTTTCTTACTGGAGAAGTCTTTCTTATGATCTAACAGAAAGCCACAGAGAAGGCCTCAGATTGTTTAAAAAGTATGCAGAAAGACTGAAAGAGCTCAATCAGAGAAAAGATTCTTTATCTTATCCATAAATGTCCTATGGGGTTCCTCTCCATTCAGTCTTGCAAGCTCTTCTATAAGTTCCTTCTGTCTTGGCGTGAGTTTCTTTGGAACGTCTATATAAACTCTTACAATCTGATTTCCCCTTGAATGGCCATGTAATTTCTGGATGCCCTTTCCTTTAAGAACAAATTCTGTACCAGAGGCTGTGCCAGGAGGTATCTTTAATTTAGAATTTCCTTCAAGAGTAGGAACCTCTATTTCTGCTCCCAGTACAGCCTGAGGAAAGGTTATGGGCACCTCACAGATTATGTTATTGCCATCTCTTTTAAAGAAAGGATGTTCTTCAACTGTTATATATACATAAAGATCTCCCGGTGGACCGCCATTCCTTCCAGGTTCGCCCTCTCCCCTTAGTTTGAGCTTCGAACCTGTTTCGACTCCTGATGGTATCTTAACGGATATGGCCTTTATCCTCTGAATAAAGCCTGTTCCGTTGCATTTTTTACATGGATCGCTTATAAAATATCCCCTTCCCTGACATTTTGCGCATGTCTTTGATATGGTAAAGAAACCCTGCTGGTATCTAACCTGACCTGTACCTCTGCAATTAGGGCAGGTAATAGGCTTTCTTCCTGCTGAACCTGTTCCTACGCAATCAGCACATGGTTCTGTTTTTGGTATATCGATGATCTTTTCTGCACCAAAGGCTGCTTCATAGAGATTTATTGTTAGATTATAACGAAGATCATCTCCTTTTACAGGCCTCTGTGTTCGTCTACCTGTGAAAACACCAAAAAAATCTTCAAAGATATCTTCAAAAATATCACCGAAAGTTGTTGTGAAAGGTCCAAATCCTGTATCAGAAAAGGTTGCTGTTCCGAACTGGTCATACTGCTGCCTTTTTACAGGGTCACTCAAGCAGGCATAAGCCTCATTTATCTCCTTGAATTTTTCCTCTGCTTCTTTATTTCCAGGGTTTCTGTCAGGATGGTATTTGAGGGCAAGCTTTCTGAATGCCTTTTTTATCTCGTCAGGAGTTGCATCCCTGGGTACACCAAGAATCTCGTAGTAGTCCTTCATGCCTTTCATTTTCAAAGATAATGATTCAAGGTTAAGGCAGAGAGCTTAGTCTCGGCCCTAACCTTACTATATTATTTTTTGTCTTTATCCACATCCTCAAACTCTGCCTCTACAACTTCCTCTTCTTTTTTCTTTGTCTCTTGAGATGCGGCTCCTGCTCCTGCTGTCTTGTAGATATGTTCAGCAATCTTATAAGAGGCCTTCGTGAGTTCCTCTATTGCCCTCTTAATCTCATTTATGTCATTGGAGGTATCCTTTATTCTCTTGCATTTTTCAAGAGCCTCCTCGATTGTCTTTTTCTCAGCTTCCGTAACCTTATCCCCGTATTCTCTAAGCGATTTCTCAACTGAATATATGAGTGTATCCGCTTCATTCCCTGTCTCTTATACACATCT
>JAOACK010000075.1 GCA_026417875.1 Thermodesulfovibrionales bacterium
TTGATATTCCCTCCATAAATCTGTTAAACTTAGGTCAGTGAGTTCTTTCACTGCCATGGGTGTGTCCTCCTTTCTTTAAAGATTTCCATTATATGGAGGATACACCCTTTTTGTTAATATTTAAATTTACACAGAAAATTTTACATTACCCAGTAATTCAAAAGAGTACTATCATACGAATTAAAGAAACAGCAGAAAGATTCTTGTAAGGCCATAACATTACGAGGCAAGAATTCCATATTAACTTGTAAACATTTGAATGCCTTTGTAAATGATTGCAAAGCTTTTATAACACAAAAACTGTTCTATTTAGAGAATTATTATATGGAGAGGATAAAATTGTCATGAAGATTTTGAATAAAAGATAGCTTTTACCTAAGGAGTCAAAAACAGGTTTGTGATTGTATGAGAAAATAAAGCTCTCTTTGCTTCTTCAAAGCATTTGCAAAAAAAGAGCAGACTTCTGAGAATGCAGAAAATATATCTTTTCTTTTTTAAAAAGGATAAATAAACTACCTTTTCTCCGCTACAAAGAGATTTGCTACTCCAAAGGTAAGGGAACGAGCAACCAGCACCTCAAAACCATTTTTCTTAAGAAGCTGAACGAACTCATTAAAGGTATAAAATCCCTCGATTGATGCAAAAAGGTATTTATAGGGAACGGGGTCTCCAATTATAAGTTTACTTATAACAGGTATTATTTTAGAAACATAAATCCTCCAGATATATCTGAAAAATCTATTTTCAGGTTTCATAAGCTCAAGACATACGAACCTTCCACCTTTCTTTAAAACCCTGTAATATTCTTGCAGCGCTTTTTCCGGTTGTGTTATATTCCTTATACCAAAAGAAACTGTGACAGCATCAAAAAATTCACTATCAAAAGGTATATCTCTTGAATCGGCTGTTATAAAAGAGAGATTCCCGTTATTTTTACTGTCCCTGCGAGCAATCTGGAGCAAATCCTCATTTATATCAATTCCCCATACAAAACCCCTTCTTCCAACCTTTTTAGAAATAAGAAAGGCAAGCTTGCCTGTTCCGGTGCAGACATCAAGTACATTCTCTCCCTCGTTAAGATAAGAGACAGCCTTTCTTCTCCAGTGATCATCAAGCCCCAGACTGAATAATGTACTCAGAAAGTCAATACGTGGAGCAACTGAAGAAAAAATCTTTCTTATAAACTCATCTCTGCTCACCAGAATATTATACTAAAATTAAAGCTTAAATTGCTCATCAATATGTAATAACATAACTCTTATAATATTATAAGGTAACACTCAGAAAAAGATAGTTTATACCTTTTCCGACAGGTTCAAGAGTAGTTTTTATATACATCCCTCAGATATAATAATAAAAAATTTTTAAGGTATTTAAAATGGACATACCTTTTGAAAAGCTCTTTATCCTCAAAGAAAGACTGGGCATCAGTGATGATTACCTGAGGATACTTGATCCTTTCAGAAAAATATTTACAGATAAGAAAGAGGCTTTTTCCAGCCATATCTATAATTATTTTTCTGAAATCCCTGATACCAGGATATTCCTTGAACACTACGAAAGACCGGGCTTTTTAAAGAAGGCCTGGGCAAACTGGTTTGAATACCTTTTCAACAGTTCCTTTAATGAGGAGTTCTTATCCTATCTCTGGAGAATAGGTAAAAGGCATGTTGAAGTAAACCTGGATCAGAGATATTCAAACTTGGGTTTTTCTATTGCAAGACAGTACTGTCATAGAATAATCCAGGATAGCATACCAGCAGAAAAGTCCCTGTCTGTCTCAGCTGTTGTTAACCGTCTTATTGATTTCTGTCTCCTGGTTGAAACGAGCGCATATATTCATATGATGTCCCGCTGTGATATGGAACTGATTATGGGTATTGCAGACAGGATCAGAAATAAAATAACTGTTATAGGAGGCAACATAAAAAGATTGAGTAAAAAGGTCGACCCTGCTGATCCAGACCGTGGTCTGTATGATTTCTTAATATCTCAAAGTTCTGCCTGTGAAAACATAGTTTTTGATATAAGGAGATTCTTTGAAATCGCAAGGAGAGAGCCGGAGATAGAAGAGATACCCGTTGAGGACCTCGTAAAAGAGGCTCTCAAGAGATTGAGGTTTAAGGATCTGGATTCCAGGGTGAGAATTGATATTAATCTCAGGCCTGAGGAAGCCCTTGTGCTTGGAGACAGAAAGGATTTATCAGAACTTTTTTATGAAGTGCTTTCAAACTCCTTTGATGCCCTAACTCCTGAAGACCCTTATATAAGTATTAAAGCTTCTTCTGATTCAGCTCTGCCCGGCAGGTTAAGAATAGAGATATTTAATAGAGGCATACCTCCACGGGCTGAAGACATTGAGAAACTCTTTACACCCTTTTTCTCAACAAAACCCCTTGGCTCGGGTTTTGGCCTTGCAATTGCTCAGATGGCTGCAAGAAAAAATTACGGTAAAATATCTATCGAACCTGTCGAAGGTAAGGGTACCAGGGTCATAATAGTACTGCCCGCACCATTATCTAATCCTTTTTAATTGCAGGCAGTTTAGCTTGACAGGGTATGTTTTAGGGAGAGATAATATATAAGTTCCCGACAAAGCCGAACCCTCTGCGAGGAGGGGGCGGAAAGCTTCGGGTCTTCTGATAGAAGACAGCCGGGTTGCCGAAGGAAAAAGTGAAAACCCGTCTTTTTAATTTTAGGGGGATTGGCCTGAAAGGAGGTCAATATGATAGTAAGGCAGATAATGAAGAAAGATTTAGTTACAGTTCCACTTACTGCCTCTGTTCATGATGCAGCTTTAAGAATGAAGGAGAACAATATTGGCACAGTCCTCGTGACGGATGAAAAGGGGAAACTGAAAGGTATATTAACAGACAGGGACATAGCACTGGCAGTGGCCGGTGATGCCAGGGATCCAAAATTTACATGCGTCTGCGACATTATGACCCCGGATCCAATAACAATAGATCCTGACGCTGACCTTGACTCAGCCATAAGAATAATGCAAAAAGCAAGGATAAGAAGAATTCCGGTGACAGAAAATGGAAAGCTTATCGGGTTCATTTCAGCTGATGATGTCGCAGCCGCTTTCAAAGAACAATTTGATCTCTTCATGGAACTTGAATCAGCCTATGCAAAACATTAAAAAATCTGAACCTAAAAGGCCAATCCCCCTTTGAAAGTGATGAAAAGTTAATGAAAGACAGGGTCGTTCTTATAACAGGTTCCAGTAACGGTATTGGCAGGGCAACTGCCTTAAGATTTGCCTCTGAAAAAGCAAAGGTTGTGATAACTTATTGCAATGACAGGTCTGGAGGTGAGGATACAGAAAAGAGATGTAGAGCACTGGGAGCTCAAGAAACGTTGCTTCTCAAGCTGGACCTGAGGGATAACCTGAGCATATTAAATAATGTTGATAAGATTATTAAGACCTTTGGCAGGATAGATATCCTCATAAACAATGCAGGTGTGGTGGTCTGGAAGCCACTGGATAAGCAGGAATTCAGTGATATAGAAAATCAGATAAGGACAAACCTTGAAGGGCTTATAAAGATGACGCGAGCATGCCTGCCCTATGTTGATAAGATGATAATAAATATATCAAGCGGTGCAGGTTTAAGAGGATTTCCAGAGCTTGCACCTTATTGCGCCACAAAATTTGGAGTAAGGGGCTTTACACAGGCACTTGCCCGTGAAATTTCAAGACCAAGGATATACACTGTCAACCCTGATATGACAAGCACCAGAATCACAGGTTTTCAGGGCAGACCTCCTGAACAGGTCGCAGAGGTTATTTTAAATTTGGCAAAGGGCAGATACAGAAAGAAATCAGGCAGTGATATTAATGTATGGGATTATGTTTGAGAAGAAGAGATGAAAACGCAAATAAATTATTACTCTCTTTTAACAGTAATAGAATCCTTACCGCTTAGGCCTCCCAGATCTATAGCAGTAATCACGATATAATTATTACCATATACAAGCGGCACTGTAGCACTCCATCTATGGTTGCATAAGTAAGGAGTACCAAGAAAATTGCATATCTGAACACTTTGATAAGTATCGCCACCTTGATTAGTTGTTTTGTTTTCCCATGTGACCTTAACACCTGTATCTTCAGCAGAACCTGAACAGCACCTCCAGTGAGTAGGGCTTATGAATGCCCTACCGCTTAGGTAAATTGAGTCATCATTAGTGGAGAAAGTAGGTTCAGTTGTTGGATATTCAATGGTCACCCAACCATTACCGTTTCTAAATTCATAATCTCCATTAACTCCACCACCTCCACAGCTGGCTGAAAAATATA
Organism: Thermodesulfovibrionales bacterium; assembly: GCA_026417875.1. NCBI lineage: Bacteria > Pseudomonadati > Nitrospirota > Thermodesulfovibrionia > Thermodesulfovibrionales > Thermodesulfovibrionales bacterium. Next base: position 4,307 of record JAOACK010000075.1, read on the forward strand.
AAAAAAGGATTATGCAGATTACTTTTTTCATAATTTTATCCATAAAGAAACCTACATTGCCTCATCTCAGCCTCAATCCTTCCTCTTACAGATAAACTTGCCACTTTTGGCTTAACAAGCTTCACTATCACGTTTTTTGCAAGGTCCTTCCCGGTTATATGGGCTGATGCTGCTATCTTTTGAGCGGTACGGGCAGGTGAATGGATAATGCTCGTGTATTTTATATTCTTGCTGTGGCATTATTATCAACTCCTGCTTAATTTTATCACGAATTAGACAAAATCATGAATTCAACCTGCCCCTGCTAAGATTATCTGTTCTTCTCCAAAGGGCATGCAATCAGCCCTCCAGACAGCTCCGCTGCTGTCTGACATAGCCATAGGTGTCACTGCCGGGTCTGTGTTGTAGAAATAAAATACTGTTGGCTCTTCCTTTACCGCAAGCCATTCAGATAAATATAATCTGCAATAAGATTCCTTACGGCGTCAGTCTCAGAAAGTATATTATTGTCCATGCCATATTTTAGGTCAAATAAATCTGCTATCAAATAAAATTTTTTATAACTATAATACTTCTCCTACACCATCACCCCTGTTTCTTTGAGCCAGAGGAGTCTGGAGCCTTTGATTACTGGTGCATTAAGGGATTCTATGAATCTCCTCGCATCAATATCATAGCCCTCTTTTTTCTTGAAGGGTGAAAGTTTCACCTTCTTTGGAAGTTTTATGAGGTTTTTGACCTCTGTTGCTCTTGGAAGCGTAAGTGTCACCTTCATTGTTTTTGCAATCTCTTTAAGTATCTCTCTATGAGTCTTTATACCTTCAGAAGGCTCCACTGTTTTTTGGAGTTTTCTGATTCTTCCAAGATAATCCACTATGCTACCTTCCTGCTCGAGATAGGATGCTACTGGAAGGACAATATCTGCATTCCTTGCAAGCTCTGTCATGTATGTTCCCTGATATATGAGGGTCTCAACATCAGGCCTTTTATTCAGAGGCACTTCTCCCATTACATAAAGAAGCTTCAGACCTCCTGATGCCATCTCTTTAATATTCTTTCCTGAAGGTATAATACCCATCATTACCACTCCCTTTGCATTTGCCTCAAGTGTAACTGATACTGACTTTCCTTTAATCAGCTCGAGGTTGGCTGAAGCTTTATAAAGCCCTGGTGCGCTCAGTATAAGAGGTGTTTTTGACTCAGCTATGAGTGTGGCTGCCTTTTCTGTTGCCTCTGAAACAGTAGCATCCTGAACTGCCTTTATAAGGCTGCTGTCCTTTGACAGGCCTTTATCAATAAGAGCCTTTGCTATAGACCTGAGGATCTCTGCCTCATCTCCTTTTAAACTTATGGTTGCTATTGATGAAAGGGGTATTTCCTCTGAGTTTATAACAATAAGCTTTGTTCCGGCACTAACCTTTTTCCTTATTATTGCATCAATGGATGCCAGTGCCCTTGTCCACTGACATGGATTGAGACCAACTACAACAAGGAGGTCTGCTTCCTCTATATCTACTCCAGAGGAGATAAGGCTGTCTTTGTCACCATAAAGGCTTACAGTGGAATCAAGATTCTTTGATTTTGCAACCTTTGTGACAAAGTTCTTTATTGTCAAGGCATCTTCATTTGTAATTGAGCCTGTTGTTATAAACCCAGCTTCCCTACCCGCCTTTTTGATTGCCTTTGAGACTGCATCCAGTGCCTCCTGCCATGTAGCCTCTCTAAGTTGGCCATCTTCTCTTATAAGAGGTGCAGTCAGCCTCTCATGTGATTCTGTTGAGTCATAGCCAAATCTACCATAGGCACAGATGAATCTCTCTGTTAAGCCTTCTGGAGCACCAGCATTTATCTTCATTATCCTGTTATTAAGCCTGCTTACAGTAATACTGCAGGCACCTCCGCAGAGAAGGCATACAGTGTTCTCTTTTTCGTATTCCCATTCCCTGCCCTTACGCCACCTGTCTGCTTCAAGCAGGGCATTTACAGGACAGACATCTATACAGCTTCCGCAGAAGGTACAGCCTGACTCCTGAAGGGGTTTATCAGCTGCAGTGGTAACCTTTGAGCCTACACCCCTTCCCATAAAGTCAAGGACATTTGTGTTCTGTGCCTTACATATCCTTACACACCTTCCACAGAGTATGCAGTAATCAGGGTCACGCTTTATAAAGGGATTTGCCTCATCAGGTGAAAAACCGAATCTCTTTCTTGTAAAGCTTGATTCCTTTATCTCAAACCTGTCTCTTATACACATCT
>JAOACK010000076.1 GCA_026417875.1 Thermodesulfovibrionales bacterium
GCCTATACCCTATCGAGGGCGATAAAGATGCTTGGTGCTGATATCGTCATATGTGGAAAGCAGGCTATAGATGGAGATACAGCTCAGGTGGGTCCTGAACTTGCCGAATTTCTGGACATACCCCATGTGGCATATGTAAGAAAGATAAATTCGATAACAGAGAATTCTGTAGTTGTTGAGAGATTGATGGATGATGGCTATGACATTGTGGAATCCTCAATCCCTGTTCTTATGACAGTTGTGAAGGAACTGAATGAACCAAGGCTTCCATCCCTTAGAGGTAAAATAGCAGCAAAGAAGGCAGAAGTCAAAAAAATTGGTTTAAAAGACATAGAGGCAGATGAAAATCTTGTTGGCCTAAAGGGTTCACCAACACAGGTAAAAAGAATATTTGCACCTGAATTAAAGAAAGAAAGAAAACTCTTTGATGGGACTCCAGAAGAGCAGGTAGAGAAGCTTCTTCAGGAGTTGAAAAATCTTAAATGTCAGTTTATATAGTAGGGAGGCGCTGAATAAGATGAAAATATTTGTAAGAAGCGAGACCTGTACAGGCTGTGAGAACTGTATAGACTCCTGTCCCTATACAGCAATTGTTATGAAAGAGGGAAAGGCCTTTATTACAGAATACTGTCAGCTCTGCAGGGCCTGTCTCAGTGTATGCCCTGAGGGAGCTATTATTGAAATTATGGAGGAAGGAGAAGCTCGCGCCACAACTGATTCTTCTTTCAGAGGTGTATGGGTATTTGCAGAGCAGAGGAATGGAAAGGTAGCTTCTGTCAGCTTCGAACTACTCGGAGCTGGAAGAAGACTTTCTGATATACTTGGAGTTGAGCTTTCTGCAGTGCTTTTTGGTGGTTCCGAGGAAGAGGCAAGAGAACTGATCAAATATGGTGCTGACAGGGTTTACCTATGCGATGATCCTCGACTTGAGAAATTTAATGATGAACCCTATGCAAGATTGCTTGCATCACTTATAAATACACACAAACCTGAGATTGTCCTTGCCGGAGCTACACCTGTTGGAAGGTCTTTTTTCCCCAGGGTCGCTGCCATTGTGCATGCCGGTCTAACAGCAGACTGTACAGCCTTTGATATTGAACCTGACACAAGAAATCTCCTCCAGACGAGACCTGCCTTTGGCGGAAATATTATGGCAACTATAGTGACTCCTACAAGAAGACCACAGATGGCTACCGTAAGACCAAGAGTTATGAAAAAGCTCGAGCCAGATCCGAAAAGAAGCGGAGAGATAGTATATGTGAAACCTGACAATCTTACTTCAAGAACAAGGGTCATAGATACAGTCAGGGAGGTTTCAGAGCTTACTGTCAATCTTCAGGATGCAGAGGTAATAGTGGCTGGTGGAAGGGGACTGGGTGATGCAAAGGGATTCAGGATGCTTGAGGAACTTGCCTCACTGCTCGGTGGTGCCATAGGCGCATCAAGGGCTGCTGTTGATGCCGGGTGGATATCTTACAGTCATCAGATAGGACAGACTGGAAAGACTGTATGCCCCAGGTTGTATATTGCCTGTGGCATATCTGGAGCTGTCCAGCATCTTGTGGGAATGCAGTCCTCTGATATAATAGTGGCGATAAACAAGAATCCAGAGGCACCAATATTTAAAGTGGCAGATTATGGTATTGTGGGTGATGTTTACGAGATAGTTCCATTACTTATAAAGAAGATGAAGGAGCTGAAGGGGATATGATTGCCTTTGTATTTCCGGGTCAGGGTTCTCAGTATGTAGGTATGGGAAAGGATCTTTATGATAACTTTCCTGAAGTAAGGGATATATTCAGAGAAGCATCTGATACACTTGGTTATGACATGACAAGGTTATGTTTTGAGGGTCCAAAAGACCTTCTTGATAAAACATCAAAGACACAGCCTGCAATTCTTACTGTAAGCATTGCATGTCTGAGATTAATGGAGCTAAAAGGCAAAAGACCAGATGTTGTGGCAGGGCACAGTCTTGGAGAATATACTGCCTGTGTAGCAGCTGGTGTTTTGAGTTTTAAGGATTGTCTGAGGATTGTTGAAAAAAGGGGTATCTTTATGGAGCAGGCTGTGCCTGAAGGTAAGGGCCTTATGGCGGCAATACTGGGGCTAGAGAGAGCGGCTCTCGAAGAGGTCTTAAGAAGTGTGAGCTCCGGCTATGTAACAGCTGCAAACTTTAACTGTCCCGGTCAGATAGTTATTTCCGGTGAAAAGGAGGCTGTTCTTGAGGCAGTGGAGATCTCCAGAGAGAAGGGTGCAAAGAAGGCTGTACCTCTCCAGGTCAGTGTTCCCTCTCATTCAAAATTGATGCTCGGAGCATCAGAGCAACTTGCGCAGATATTAAAGGAATTCAATTTCAATGATGCAAAAGTACCTGTTGTAAGCAATGTTGATGGCCGCTCAAGAACCTCAGGAGCTGAAATAAAAGAAGCCCTTGTAAGGCAGCTTTACTCAAGCGTTCTCTGGGAGGATTCAGTAAGAAATATCTATGGAGAGGGTATTAATATCTTTGTTGAGATAGGGCCGGGAAAGGTACTTTCAGGACTCATAAGGAGGATAGTTTCTGATGCGACGATACTGAATATAGAGGACAAAAACACATTTCTTAGTACATTAGAACATATATGATGAAACTTCAGGATGAAAGAAGGAGATTCAGGAGATATAAAAGAGAAACCCCTGTTACAGTAATAAAGGGTAAAGAGACTTTTCATCTAAGGCTTCTTGATTATTCGCCATTAGGAGTAAGGATAAAGACAAGGCCACTCTTTTATCTTGGTGAGTCACTGGAGATAGTTATAGATCAGGTTCATTTCACCGGGCATGTTGTCTGGGTATCAGGTGACAATACCGGCATAGCAATTGATGGACCGGTTATTGCTGGAGACCTCAGTTTGTACAGGCTCTGGGATCTCCTTATAGGTATAAGAAGGACAGGGAAAACTGGTGTGCTCAATATTCAGGCCGGTGATATCAAAAAGACCATTTATATAAAATCTGGTGATCCCATCTTTGCCCGATCCAGCATTGAAGACGAAAGACTGGGCGAATTTTTATTAAGAAAGGGTATCATCACGCTAGATGCCTATAACCATTCTGTTGCATTGATGAAAAATACAGGAAAGCGACAGGGAGCAGTCCTCGTTGAAGCAGGTTATATAAAGGTGGATGAACTTCCAAAACTTGTGAGAGAACAGATAGAGGACATAATAAAAAATACCTTTAAGCTCCTCACAGGAAGGTTTGAATTCATAGAAGGCCCTCTTCCCAGTGAGGAGATAATAACTCTAAAACTCAGTCTTGCCAATCTTATCTACAGGGGAATAAAGGGTCTTGAGAGTTTTCAGTTCATCAGGTCAGAATTACACGACCTAAATGCAATTCCTGTTCCAGCAGATGATCCCTATCACCTTTTTCAGGACATAGAACTTGACGAGAGGGATAAAAAACTTTTACTTCTTATTGATGGAAGAAATACTATTGATGATATAATTAAAAAATCAGGATTAAATCATTTTGAGGCTCTAAAAACCGTATACGCTCTTTTATGCACGAGAATAATAGAATTAAAGGAATATTCATCAGAGGCAGCTGAGGAGTTTGTATCGATGGATGAGGTGCTGAGAAATGGTGGCATTGATGAGAGCTTCTTGAAGGAGGTAGAGGAGATTTATAACCGTATTGATACTATGACCCACTATGAGATACTGGGCATAAAAAATAATGTCTCCCAGGCGGAACTGAAGAAGGCCTATTATAGTCTTGTAAAAAAATTCCATCCGGACAGATATTTCAGGGCGGGTCATGATGACTTCAAGAATAAACTTTCAAAGATCTTTACCAGAATAAATAATGCCTATACAGTGCTGAGTGACAGCACAAAGAGGTCAGAATACGATGCCTCCCTGTCAAAGAATGAGGAACATAAGGATTCAGCACTTATGAGATTTGAGCAGGGATTGGAGTTCTATAAAAAGAAATCTTTTAATGATGCTGTAACAGCCTTTGGACAGGCTGTTTATCTTGATTCTACAAAGCCAAAATACCATTTCTACTACGGATTGAGTCTTATGGAGGTGGGTAAATATAAAGATGCTGAGCGTTCTTTTCTTAAGGCAATAGAGCTGTGGCCTGATAATCCTGATTATGTCACAGAACTCGGCTTTCTCTATCTAAGACTCGATATGAAGCTCAGGGCAAAAAAGACCTTTGAAAGGGCGCTTGCAATCTCACCTGGTCACAGGCGAGCAAAAGAAGGGCTTGAAGCCTGCTCATGAGTGATGAGCTTTTACATAATTAAGAGGATCTTTCTCTTAATACCTGTTCTTCTAGGCATAACTTTCATATCCTTTCTAATCCTTAGGACAATACCAGGTGATCCAGCACTTGTAATGGCAGGTGAGAGGGGTTCTCAAGAGGATATTGAAAAAATCAGAAGACATCTTGGAGCTGATAGAACTTTTCTGGAACAGTACTCAGGATATATTTTAATGCTTCTCAGGGGTGAGCTCGGTGTCTCCTATTATACAGGAAGACCGGTTCTTGATGATATAAAGGAGAGACTACCAAATACAGCGCTTCTTGCCTTTTCAGCCATACTTATAGCTGTTCCAGCAGGACTCCTTGCAGGTTTTATAGCCGGTATAAGGCAGGGTTCGTTACTGGATAAATTGATTTCTGCTATTGCAGTTACTGGTCTTAGTATCCCTGTATTCTGGATAGGCCTTATATTAATGTATACCATAAGCCTGGAATTAAAACTCCTCCCACCATCGGGCACGGGTTTGAGATTTCTTCTGCTTCCAGCTATAACCCTTGCTATCCCGGCTGTTGGTGCCATAACCAGAATCACAAGGACTATGGTTATAGATATATCTTCCATGCCCTTTGTCAGGACAGCCATTGCAAAGGGTATAAGTCCTTTTAGGTTATACCTTGTTTATATGATGAGGAATATCATTATTCCTGTCATAACAGTAATAGGTATAGATTTTGGCAGTTATCTTAGCGGAGCTGTTCTTACTGAGACCATCTTTGGATGGAATGGGATAGGAAGATTAACCTTTGAGGGAATAATAAAGAGGGACTATCCTGTGGTAATGGGATGTATCATTATATCTACATTTATCTTTATAACAATAAATCTACTTGTAGATATACTTTATCATTATCTTGACCCCAGGGTAAGGCTCGGTAACAACAGGGAGTAATTATGTTGACAGCTCAGAAGATTTTAGCCGGTATTATCATCTTAATTTTATTCAGCGTAATTTTTGCACCACTTTTAGCACCCTTTGATCCCTATGAAATGAACCTTGAAAAGCTCAGGATGCCACCCTCTCTGGAGCACCCTTTGGGGACAGACCAGAAAGGAAGGGATATCCTCTCAAGGCTTCTTTACGGAGGAAGGACATCTCTGATGGTTGCAATGGTAGCAGCCTTTATTTCCTTTATTTTAGGTTTTATCATGGGAATGCTTTCAGGATTTATAGGTGGCTGGTTTGATGTGGCGCTCATGGCAATTGTGGATCTTCTTCTTGCCTTCCCTTCGCTTCTTCTTGCTATTGCAATCTCTGTTATACTTCCGCAGAATGTTTATACTGTCATAATAGCCCTTTCCCTTGTGGGCTGGGCCCCATTTGCCAGATTAATCAGGGGATATGTACTGACAATAAAGGATGCCTACTTCATCCAGGCAGCAAGGGCAATAGGAGCAGGAGAAATGAGGATTTTCTTCAGACACCTGATGCCCCAGTGTTTTTATCTCGGCACTGTTTACATGAGTATGAAGATAGGAGGTTTTATCCTCTCGGAATCTGCATTGAGTTTCCTGGGACTTGGAGCTCAGCCACCTGTCCCTACATGGGGCGGCATGATAAGTTCATCAAGGGCCTATATGCTCAGTGATCCCTGGATGGTTATTTTCCCGGGGCTGGCGATTGCTATTACTGCTCTGTCTTTCAATCTGCTGGGCGATAGTCTGCAAAAGAAGAAAGTTGGTCATTAAGCTGCGATTTTTGATTTTAATTCAGTAAGTTCTTTTAAGAGTTCAAGATAGTTATTTTCAAGCCTCCTGAATTCTTCGATATCTACCTTTATGTCAAAGAGTCTTCTCATGTCTCTTATTTCAGCTAGGAGATTATTAATCTGGAGTTCTATGGAGTCAAATCTTTTCATATTAAAGTTAAAATGCTCTTCAAATCTTTTATTTACATCCGCCCTCATCTCATCAAACCTTTTATTTACATCTGTCCTCATCTCTTCAAACCTTTGATTCACATCTGTCCTCATCTCTTCAAATCTTTTATTTACATCCGCCCTCATCTCATCAAACCTTTTATTTACATCTGTCCTCATCTCTTCAAACC
>JAOACK010000077.1 GCA_026417875.1 Thermodesulfovibrionales bacterium
TCTTCCCTCAATCTCTCGGAGAGCCTGTTGTTATCCGTCATATTAATTATGAGATCAGGGCTGTACCTCTTTAATGGCTCTGTTTCCTTCAAAACAGGTATACCCCATTTTCTTGCAAGAACAGCACCGGGGGCATTATCGGAAGGTTCTACTATTGCAGAAATATGAATCTCGGGCTCTTCCCTTAAGAAAGAGAGTAGCGTTCCTCCGCCAACATTACCGCCTATTATGGCAACCTTTATCAAATCTGTGCCCTTAAAATATCAGACATCATTGTGATAAACTCTTCAAGCAGTTCAGGATCCCACTGTCCGCTGAATCTCTCCTCATGCATTATCTCAAGCACTCTTGAAGGTGGAAGTCCATCTCTGTAAGGTCTAACAGAAACCATGGCATCATAGGCATCGACTATAGATAATATCCTTGCAGTAAGAGGTATGTCCCTCGAGGAAAGACCATCAGGAAATCCGCTGCCGTCCCATCTTTCATGATGGTGCCTTATTACAGGAAGTGCCTCCTTCATTGAAAAAAGCGGTCTGCATATCTCTTCGCCTATCAGCACGTGTCTCTTGACCTCTTCCATTTCTTCCCTGTTCAGCCTGCCCTTTTTATGAAGAATGCCTTCATTTATACCGATCTTTCCAACATCATGAAGAAGACCGGCCTTTCTTAAGACCTCCTGTTCTTCAGCGGATATCCTGAGATAGGAGGCAAATTTTGTAGACAGTTCACTGACCCTTGTGGAATGTCCCTTAGTATAAGGATCTCTTGCCTCAAGGGCAATGGCGAGTGTAAGAATGATATTTTCAGAATGCTCTAACTCATCATAAAGGGCCTTTAATTTCAGAAGGGACATTATTTTAGTGATCAGTTCTGTTGAATCAAAAGGCTTGCTTATAAAATCATCTGCACCGCATTCAAGACCGGTGATTCTGCTTTTTTTATCTGTAAGGGCTGTGAGCAAAATAACAGGTACATATCTCTTGCCAGCTATGGACTTAAGCATGCTGCAGAGCTGAAAACCATTTATTCCTGGCATCATCACATCAAGAACTGCAACATCAATGCTGTCTCTTTTGAATATTTCTATGGCACCTTCACCGTTAAGTGCTTTATATACCCTGAAGCCGGCCTTCTGAAAAATCGTCTCAAGAAGCTCCAGGTTTGTCTCTATATCATCCACAATAAGAACAGACGGAATCTTTTTTGAAATCATGCTGTTTTCTTTCATAATTATTTAAATTAAACCATTAAAAAATAAATTTGTCAATATTTTTATATTTAAAAAAAACTTAAAAGCAATATTTGCAAACTACTGATTTTTTTGAAGGCGCTTTATTCCACCTGAGAAAGTTTAAATAATTTTAAGCTCTATACCTCTTAATTTAGCAGCCAGAATTTATAAAAATTTAAATGAACTCCTCTTTCTTAGCTGAACAAAATATTGGTTTGACTTTTTAATTTTATATTGGATAAGCTTAAATTCATGAAAAACTTTGAAAAACTTTTAGAAATAATGGAAAAACTCCGTACAGAATGTCCCTGGGACAGAGAACAGACCAGGGAGTCCATAAAGCCCTTTCTTATTGAGGAGACTTATGAGGTTGTAGAGGCTATTGATGAAGGAGAACCTGAAAAAATTAAAGAGGAGCTTGGAGATCTGCTCTTTCAGATAATATTTCAGTGCCAGATTGCAAAAGAAAGGGGTGAATTTTCCATAAATGATGTAATGGAGCATATAGCAAATAAGATGATATCAAGACATCCCCATGTATTTGGAAATGCAGAGTACAGAACAGCAGAAGAGGTCCTTAAGCAATGGGAAGAAAGAAAGAAGGAAGAAGGGAAACAGAGGGAGTCCATTCTTGAAGGAATTCCAAAGGAGCTGCCTGCTTTAATAAAAGCTCAGAGGGTTCAGTCAAGGGTTGCAAAGGTTGGCTTTGACTGGAAGGATATAAATGATGTTCTTGAGAAATTAAATGAAGAACTCAAGGAATTCAAGGAAGCACTTGAGAGAAATAGTCAGAAAGACATAGAGGATGAGCTTGGAGACATCTTCTTCAGTCTCGTGAACATCTCAAGATTTGTCGGAGTAAATCCCGAGGATGCTCTTAGAAAAACTATAAGCAAATTCATCTCACGATTCAGATATATTGAAATACAGGCAAAGAATAGCGGTAAAAGTCTTTCAGAGATTACCCTTGAGGAGATGGACCGACTTTGGGAAGAGGCAAAATCCTCTGAGGATTAATCGACCAATGTATCTTTTACAACTGTCCGTGAACCCTTTGTAGAGATAAAAAGACTCTTCCACGAAAGAGCACTTACACTTACTGCAAGTATAATGAGAATCACTGCAATTCCTGTAAGAACAAGATTACGGGAAGGTAAATATTTTGTAACAGTAAGATAGGTAAGAGAAGCCACTGTGGTAAGAAGCATAAAAACAGCAGGAAGAAGTGTAAAGAGGCTCTTCTTTGATCTCTTGGTAAGCCATAAGGAAACTGCTATTAATGCAAGGCTTGCAAGAAGCTGATTTGCAGAACCAAAAACAGGCCAGACAAGAAGGAATCCCTGTTTATAGGCAAGCAGTAAAGATATTAAAACTATAATACCTGAGTTAAAATAAATTGAACGGAAAAGGGCTGGAATCTCCTTAAATATTACTTTCCATAATTCCTCAAGAAGGTATCTACCAAGCCTAACAGATGTATCAAGGGTTGTTGCAAGGAATCCTTCAACCATTATTATACCGAAGATTGTTCCAATATAAACCGGGATACCTACAGTCTGATCAAGAAGAAACCCTGTCCCGAGCGAAAAAGCAAGAACAGGATTGGACCTGCCTTTTCCAGGATCAGGAAATACAATCTTTGAATAATCACTGAATGAAAGGGCTGCTCCAACTGCTATCAACACAGAGACAGCAAGCAGTGACTCAAGAAGCATTCCTCCATATCCTATTCGCCTTGCATCAGACTCTCTCTGTATCTGCTTTGATGTAGTGCCACTTGCAACAAGGGAATGAAATCCTGATATAGCTCCGCAGGCTACTGTTATAAATAGTACTGGCCAGAGAGGTCCTAATTTTGAATAACCCTCTGCTGAATTAAAGGCAGGTGCAGAGATATTAATTCCCTTAATACCACCAATAATTATACCGGAAATAAGGGCAAATAGCCCTCCGTAGAGGATAAAAGAATTAATGAAGTCCCTTGGCTGAAGTACAAGCCATACAGGTATTGCTGAGGCAAAGAAACAGTATATGGAAAGCAATACCATCCATGTATCAGAAGAAAGTCTTACAGGAAATTTTAAACCTATAACTAAAGAAAGGATAGCTATGAGTAAGGCAGCAGTTACGGCACTCATGGTTTTAATCTGTCTTTTCACAATGAGAAAGCCCAGAAGGGGTGCAAAGAGGGTTATAACAATTACAGAGGTAGATGCCACACCTCCTATTACAGCCTTCACATCACCTGTTTTTTCATCCCTGAGGGTTTTGAGTAATGTCTGTTCTTCCGGAAGCTGCAGGGTTTCAAGATTTACCATTGATGTTAATGCTGCTGCTGTGAGGCTGAGAAAGGACGCTGAAACAAGAATTATAAGAAAAAGTGTAAAGAGAATGAACAAGATAAATCCCGTAGTACCCATTGTTTTACGGGCTATTTCTGCAATAGATCTCCCCTTCTCGCGCAGGCTTACGAATAAAGAGGTGTAATCATGAACAGCACCTATAAGGATACCGCCGAGGATAATCCAGAGCCAGGATGGATAAAAGCCGTATATTAATGCAATAGTAGGCCCTATTATAGGGCCGCCACCTGCAATTGATGCAAAATGGTGGGAGAATACAACAGGAGTCTTTGAAGGTACGTAATCCACTCCATCGTATATTTCCTTTGCAGGTGTTGGATTAGCATCGCTGGCATTAAATACACGGCTTATATAGCCTCCGTATATTCTGTAGGCAAATATGAAGACCAGAATGGTAAAGATTAAAAGAAAAAGAATATTCATTTATTAATTATTTATTATGCACCTGAATAATTTCAAGGTTTACCGTAATCTGCCGATAGAAATAATTTATATCCCACGCATTAAAAGGGCAGGTTTTAAATTAATTTTCATTAATACAGAAACTGGCATCATTCCTTGACATACTGTCAGAACATACCTATAACCTTATCCTCCTCCACCATTAAATCCACAAGCCTGTCATAATCTATCTTTTCTGCATCCTTCAGCATCTCTTCACTCTTCAGACCTCTCAGTCTCATATCTTCCTCAAGGATATAAACCTTTCCACAAAAACCCTCAAAACGATCTTTGTTGCCAAAATAAACTCCGTTCTGTAACAGTACTATATCAGAGGCCATATCCCTTGCGAGTTTAAAGCCCCTCTTTCCTTCAGGTGTATCAGGTGAGCTTTTTATTATTACAAGCATCTCAGCTCCTAAAAAATCATAGTTACATCTGCTGTCTTAATTATCTCTGCAATCTCATGACTGTTTACAATTCTGACTCCATCAATTAATCCATCAGTATCTATATATTCCTCTTTTAAAGATGTCTTATCCACATAGACTTCTACACCCATATTAATACAGTCCCTAATCCCCTCTTCAATACTTGAATACGGTGTATAACGTACATCCTGATTCTTTCTAGCAGCATTTACTCCACCGTCAACAAGCACAAGTCTAACTGACAGGTCTTCTGTAACTGCTCCAAGGGCATGTCTTATTGCCTCTGAAGCATCGACTGTTCCATAGGGAGGCTTCCTAAGTATAATGCTGATGTTCATAATACCTCCTATGAACCAAGGCTTAAAAAAATGGGTCCTGTCTTTAAAACATTAAAAAGACCTTTAAGTGAACTCATCTCTCCACCCTTAACCGCATCCTCAGCCGTGAGACCACGACTCTGCATACAACCTGTTCATATATCAATCTTGAGTCCCTTTTCAATAAGCTCTTCAAGAATTGAAAGAGATTGAGGAAGTTGACCTTTTACTATAGAGAAGACACCATCTCCAGAAGCAATCAATCTGACCTTATGACCCTTTCTTAACGCTGACTCTGCAATTTTAAAAAAGGTATGGGTATTTTCATAACTGAAAGGTGTTGTTGAGAGAAATATAACTATCTCTTTTGCCATGTTACCACCCTCAGTATTTAGAGAAGTAGCAAATTAGAGCAATTGTTTAAAGACCTTTCTGGAAATTCCAGAGGAGTTTACTGACTTCTTCTATTAAAGATCAGAAATGTCTGTTTTTATATAACCAAGGTTTTTAGAAAATTCTAAAAGATACTCAGTTTTTGCAAGACTGCCACGCGAAATATCAATAAAACGAAAAAGTTCAGTCTTTGATCTTCTGCCATAAACTTCAACTATATTTGTAGCCACTGATAATGATGCTCCCCTAATTTGTGAAGTCAGGCCAAATGTCTCTACTGCTCTGGCCGTAGGCCACTGTCGCAATCCCTTTTAAATGAGGTCAGATTTAGAGCAGCAAAGCAGTAGCTCAGTGGAGTGTAGTCAAAGACCTTTCTGGAATAGCAACTTCCACTTACAAAGTAATTTTTTGGAACAGACCTATCTGGAAATTAAAGAAACTGCTGCTCTGCTGGTCTGCTGCTCTTCTGCTCTGGCCGTAGGCCACTGTCGCAATCCCTTTTAAATGAGGTCTTCTTTCCTACCATAGAGCAACTTGATGATGCAATAAATTGTTATCTGGTAGTGATATTTAAGACGCCAGGGGAAAGAAAGAAATTCACCGACGCTTTGGGGCTTCCCGACAATCGCTACGTGGACGGTAGGGAACTTCAAACAATCCTGGAAGACCCCGCACGTAGAAAGGCTTAATGGGGCGAGGATTGGTGATAATCCACTCATAGATGTCTTCTTCCTCGTTGTAGCGAACATCTACGAGGGTAAAAATCCCGATAGCTTGTTTTTCTGAGACAAGGAGGATGTCACCTCTGTAAGAGGTAGACCAAGTCCGATACTCAATAGTTTTTTTCCCGCTTAAGATTTGGTTAGCCCATGGTTGTTTTACTACGAGAGCTTTCATCCTTGCTTCTTTCCTCTCCCATGCCACGTGCAAGGAGATAGAGACAATATTGGTTTGTCGCAATCCCTTTTAAATGAGGTCAGATTTAGAGCAGCAGAGCAGTAGCTCAGTAGAGCAGTAGTCAAAGACCTTTCTGGAAATTAAGAGCTACTTACAAAATGGTTTTTTTGAACAAAGACTGCTGCTCTGCTGGTCTGCTGCTCTACTGCTCTGGCCGTAGGCCACTGTCGCAATCCCTTTTAAATGAGGTCTTC